>WRMA01000025.1 GCA_009777355.1 Oscillospiraceae bacterium
ACGAAAGAACAGACCGCGCGGCGTTCGTGGGTGCGTTATGAGAAAAAGCTCGGCGACGGATATTTTTCGTACTACGGGAATCGAATGAACGACGATATGTATGATGCGGGATATGCTGATTTCATATATTACGACGGAGTCGAGTTTTGGGTGAACGCTAAATACTGGACCGAAGAATCGGGTATAGGTCACTCGGACCACTGTTTTTCCCTGCAGTTTTATTACTCTGTCAAGCCGATGTGGAGAGCGTACATAGACAACCATCCGGAGTACGTCGCCGACGTTAAGAAAGGCAGGAACGACCCTGCGCGTTATACAGAAAATTTTCTGGAATGGATGAAAGCCCATAATATAACTCCGGGTACTGAACAGATGTACGAAGAGCTCTCGAAATTTATAAATCAGGGGCGCGACCTCGGGGCTATATCCGAAGACGGCGAAAGCGGCGGCAATATAATGAATATGTTCTTCACCAGCAGTATTATGCGTTATCTATTCTGGGGTATGACTTTAATCTCTCTCGCTCTGTGCATGGCTTGTTCGATTGTCGCGGTAATCAATTCTATGGGAGATTCGCAGGTTAAGCGTCCTGTGGGTCAGGTTATCGGAACTATAGGGAAGACTATGTTTACTTTCCTGATTGTTCCCGTGCTTATAATGGTCGCTATAAATTTATCGGGGATAATACTGCGACAGGTGAATCAGGTGTTCGACATGGGAACGACGGGTTCTTCGCAGCAGCCGACGAGTATGGCGACTGCGATAATCGCCGCGTCGCTGACGGAGGACAGCGTGAGAAACGTTCCCGCCGGAGAGATTCGGGCTTTGGAGTTGGAAAAGCAGAAGCGGAATCTGCTTTCGGGAAGAATAACCTGGAAAGAGCCGATACAGTTCATAGGCATATTCGACCCGTTCCAAATGTATTTAATCCCGTCTATTATAACCGCCTGGTTCTGTTTGATGATAATGATTATGGTTCTGATGATGTTCTCCCGGAGGGTTTACGAGCTTCTGCTGTTATATATAGCGTCGCCGTTCACTATCTGTTCGATGCCTCTCGACGGCGGGGCGAAGTTCAAGGCGTGGAGAGAAGCGTTCATATCGAAAGTCTTGTCGGGGTTCTCTTCGGTCTTTACGATTAAAGTAGTGATTTTGATGATGCCGCTAATCTGGACGAGCGGGATAACTCTTATAGACTACAACGAAACTTATGATACTGTGCTGAAGCTGATGATTATGGCCGGCGGAATGTACGCCGCGTATAAATCGCATACTTTAATAAATAATTTATTAATGCTCGGAGGCGGAGGAGACACGGACAAAGAGACTTCGACGTTCGCCGCTCAGAACACTTTCGTAAAAGCGGGAAGCGCGGCAATGAGGACGGCGAAGAAAATCGACAAGGGCGTTACGGACTTCGCGTTTAAAGCGGCTGAAAAGACCGTTACGTATAAATCTGACCAACGAAAAGACGCAAAAGATAAGGCGAAAAAGAAAGATGAAGAGTCAAAAAAAGAGAAAATGTTTTCGGATTTACTGCCTGTTAAGGGCGGAACGACCGCAAATAATAAATCGGAGAAAGAATTGAGGAAACAGTCGAAGACTCTCGATTCTATGAAGAAAAAATACAAAAAGTTAAAGAAGTTAGAAAAGCTGAAGAATCAGGAAAATATGCCTTTAACCGACAAAGAAAAGAAAAGACTGGCAAAAAAATCCGGCAAGAACCACAAATACAGAGTGAAGAAATTATATAAGGATAATATGGATAATAAAAGCAGTCAGGGTAATAAAGACCTGTATTTAAAATAAATCAGAGGAGGAGGCGGCAAACAAATGTTTATAAATAAAATAAAGCGGTTTTACGAGGCCGCTGTCTCGAAAATTTCGCGCGCCGGTCTTAACGGATTCGCCGCTTTCGTTCCCGCTTTGCTTTCGAAGTCGGGCGACCCCGTGGACGTTTCCTCTCTGGGAAGCTGGATAACGGGCGGAGTGAACGCGGTCGTGGATTTTCTTCTTGAACCGGTTCGTTTCGTGATATATTCGCTCATGGCCCTGCCGTTGATTATCGCGAGCGTCTTAAACGGCGCGATAGACATATTCTCGGGAATCGAGCCGGTGAGACAGGGTTTGACACTGACCGAAACGGTCAACAGGCTTCAGACGATACCCGCGGACTACGACGATTTTCTCTGTTTTGACATTGAAAGAATGAAAGCATATTTAGAAGACGAGAGAAAACTCTCTAACGAAAATAATTATTACGGGGTTCATAAAATCATGTGGGCCGACAAAGACCATTTTAAGCCGTTTTTCGGAATGGGAGACAGAGAGTACAAGCGTATGGAAGATTTGTGGAGGAGCGTTCCTGATCCCCTAAAGAACTATGATAAAATTTATCGGATGCCGAATAAGATAGAATACATCGTCAACGGCGTTTACGGGGATGACCCCAAGCTTCCTCTCCTGACTTATTCAAATTCCGGCGGTCAGTTTTTCACCTCGGTTGACACGTATCAGTATGAAGGAAAAACATATTATGCGGTACGCGGAGACGATGAAAGCAGACTCGGGAAATTCGAAACCAGGCGCGAAGCGGCCGAGGATTATATGCTGAGAACGTTTTTTGGTCAAAAGATTGACAAAGAGCCTATTTACCCCGCGAAATTATTCTGCCCGTACGAACACTATGATATTAAGCCGACGAGCGTTTACCACAGATATTTAGGCTATCCGGTCGCTTACGTAAGCTATAATACTGCGGCGAGAATGTACGATAAGGTAAGATATTACGACTGGGAATCGCTTGACAATAATAAAATCACGCGGGAACTGGGGAATATCGATTTAAACAAACCCAATCTCGATATTTTATCAGGGAAATATTATGACAGATATTTTGAAGTCGGCAACAAAATGAACTCGTGGATGACCAGCAAAGGTTACGACCAGTTCAAATGGAGCCAGGATTATTTCGCTTCGTATAAATACTGGGTAGTGCATCAGGCGGACGGAATACGGACTATCCACTTCTTTTCAATACAGGTTTTCTTTTCCGTAAAGCCGCTTTGGAGAGCGTCGATAGACAACAATCCCACTATCGTCGCCGACCTGAGCAGACCTAAAAGCGACTGGGGGCGTTATACTCCGGAAACTCAGGAATGGATGAAAAGCAATAATATAACTCCGGGTTCGGAGAGAATGTACGAGAGGCTGGTTCCGCTGCTTAAAAGCGAAGGCAGTCCCGCGCAGTCGATGAAACAGACCCAGCTCACCCTCATGGATATTATAATGGGTCAGGGAGTTATCAGATATACCCTTTTGGGAACTACCCTCATATCCCTGGTTTTGTGCATAGGGTGTTCGATATTCGCGGTACTGCGTTCGATGGGGGATTTGACCCTGAAGCGTCCTCTGGGGAAAGTTATGCGTTCGGTCGGAACGTCGATGATGACGTTTCTGCTGGTTCCCGTACTTGCGTTTGCCGCGGTTAATATTTCGGGATTTGTAATGCGTCAGGTGAATACCGTCCTGGACCAGGCGATTTCGGGGGGATACGGGGGAACGAAAGCGGACTCCCAGGCGGCTATCCTGTCGTCCGCTCTGACTATAGACAGTCTGCGTAAAGTCGCGGCCCCGAAAGAGACCGATTTAATCAATTACCGGAGACAGCTTATATCCGGTCAAATCAACTGGAGGAATCCGATTGATTTCATGAGCCATTTCGACCCGCTGCGTATGTTCGCGCTCCCGGCTATGATAGGCGCGTGGTTTTCGGCGTTTATGATGGTCGCTATTCTACTGCTGTTTATGCGGAGGGTCTTCGACGTCGTACTTCTGTATATAGCCGCGCCTTTCGTCGTCGCGCCGATGCCGCTGGACGACGGCAATAAATTCAAAGCGTGGCGGGAACTCTTCGTTTCGAAAATATTTATGGGGTTCGCGTCTCTTATAACTCTAAAAATAGTTCTTATGCTTCTTCCGGTATTATGGAACGATAATTTAAGGATTTCAAATAACGATTTGACCGACTGTTTATTCAAGCTTTTAATTATGCTCGGCGGTATGTACGCGGCGTATAAGTCAAATACGCTTTTAGCCAACGTACTGAGCGCTCACGGAGCGGAAGCCGAGAGGGAAACGGCCTCGTTCGCTAATTCAAGCGTATCAAAGGCGATGAATAAGGCTATGGCTCCCGCGCGGAGCGTCGGAAAAATGGCGAAGAGATTCGCGCAAGGCGTAGGCGACCAGACAATCGGGGCGGCGAAGGACAAAGCCCTCAAAAAAACCCACGATTTGGGAGCGGGGCTTCTGCGTAAAGCGGGTCTGCCCGCGTATACCCATAAGACTAAGGAGCAGGCCGCCGATATAAGAAGATTCAAAGAAATCATCAGACAAAACGAATATATAATGAAAGAGGCCAAATATAAAAAAGACAGCGAGGAATTTGCCAGGAGTATTAAGCTGAACCCCGAAGCGGCGGCGAAACTCGACGCGGAGCTCAAAAAGAAAGGCAAGAAGGGTCTGGATATAAAATACGGGAAATTCGAGAAACTCAGAGAAGAAAGAAAAATCGAAAAGGATATTCAGGAAACCCGTCTCAACAACGAAATCAAGAAAAAACAGGAGCAGCTTCTTAAAAAAATAAAAGAGCAAAAAGAGCGGAACGAGCTTGAAATATCAAGAAAAGAAGAGGAGCTTAACCGGGAGATTTCAGCGAGGGAAAAGCAGAAAGCGGCGAAAAAGAATAAAAAGCAGTTCGAAGCCGAAACTCTTGAAATCAAAAACAAGCGTCTTGACGAAATTAAAGCTTTGAAACAAAAGAGAAGCGATGAAATCGTTATGCTGGAAAAATCAGTCGAGAGCAATATGGCCCAAATAGATAAGATACAAAAATTACGCCAGAAAACCCTGACTGATAATTTCGAAAAGGAAAACGCCTATATACAGAGAAAAGAAGAGCAGCTGCATAAAGAAAAGGTAAGGCGTGAGCTTGAAATAGAAGAAAAGCAAATGCAGCTTGAACTTGATATAAACGCGAGGGAGAATCCTAATATTTTAGGTAAAAGCATGAAAGAATGGGAGGCCGAAACGCTTGAAATCAAAAATAAGCGCGAGGAAGAAATAAGGCTGTTGGAAGAAAAGAGAGCGAGCGTAATCAGCGAGATGTCGAGAATAAATTATGTAGACCCGAAAATCAAAGACGTGAGCATGGAATATCTAATGCAAATATCCGAACTCAAAAAACAGCTTGACGCCGATATTCAGAGAAGGGAGCAGCATAAATTTACGAAAGAGCAAAAGAAAGAATGGGAAGCCGAAACGCTTGAAATCAAAAATAGGCGCGAGGAAGAAATCAGGGAAATAGAGGAAAAGAGAACTGTCGAAATCAGTAAAATGGAGCAGGAAAAACAGACAAAACTTGATAAACTCAAAAAAAGACAGCAGGAAGCGCTTGAGAAAATCAGGAAGAAAAAAGAGGAAGAAAAAAATATTGTAAATAATACGGACGATTCGAATATAAATCCTGATATTTAGTAATTATAATCATCAAAAAAAAGATGGGGGGCGGTGATATTTATGGTCATAACGAAAAAAGTAAGAGCGGCTGCGTTTCTGCTGGCGTTTTTGACGGTATTTTATATATTTATTATTATCCCCTCCCCTGTTTTCGCGTCCGAGTCCGAGGAAGATATCGCTGAAAATAATATTATTGAGGAATCAGACGGTGAAGAATTTGAAGACTATGAAGATTATGAAGAAGAAGAAATAGAGATAATAGAAGAGATTGACGAAGAAGCTATTAGACTAATGCGTATTGAAGAACTGGAAGAGTTAATCGACGAAGCAAAATGGAAAGTTATTGCAGCTGAATATACGCTTAAATCGCTGCAGAAAGAAATATATAACCACAGATATGAAGAACGGGTAGAGCGCTCGGGTTGGGTTGGGCGTGAAACTACTATAGTCGACCGTAAGAGCGATTTGCTGGATAGATTTGCGGGAAAACCCGGGATTTTGGGTTTGCAGGAACTCGATATCGGTTATTTGCGTCATGTAATCCAGTACGACCACAAATGGTCGGGGCAGCCGTCGCCGAACGCATATCCTCCCTATTCCGCTTATTACTATATGCTGGGAGTGGGAGACGTTTATCGCGCAATAGAGGCGTTTCACGAAAAGAACGCTTATTATTTAGGTCTTGAGGCGGAGCTTTACGAGCAGTTGTTTTTGATTTTGAGTTGGGAATATGAATTGCTGGAACTTCACGGAGCAAAAGAATTTCAGCTGATAATAAAAGAAATCGACTTGGTCAAAGCCGAGCTTTTATATCTCCGGACAAAAACGGCCCACGACAGGGATATGCTCGAATATGCGGCAAGAACCGACGATGCGGTAAGAGGCCGTATGTCGCACAAATACCCGGACTGGAACAGGTTTCTTCTGAACCCTGCGGCTCCCGAGTTCAATCATATACGCAATATGTATTCGAACGATTATTTATATACGTCCGCTCACTACGAAGAAATGCGGACTGAATATGTGGAACGGCTTATCGCGGCGGACGCTGAAGACCGCATAAGAGAAATCGAAGATTATCTGAAAGGTCCGATAGTGAAAAAAGCTCTCTACGCGCAGATGCTCGATTTAAGAAACGTTTACAGAGAAATCGAGGCTGAATTTCAGGAAGAGCTGGACACGAGCGCCGCAGGCTGGGTATTATACAACAGAAAAGCGTCCGATTTATTAAAGACGCGCTATATTAACGATAATCTCGAAAATAAACTGCGGGAGTTTATCGACGGCAGCCGCGATTCCGAAGCTTATAGAATATACGCCGAGGATTTCGGAAGGCTGATTGCCCTGATGAGGAGACTTGACGAATATACCGGCCGAATGGTCGAATTGAGCGAGGAATATTTTAAAGATTATCTTGAAGACGCGAGAAGTTTCAGGAATCGAAATTATACTATAGATACTTACGAGGAATATTACCCGTTCCTGAATTTCAACGAATCGGACCATTTGTACTGGTTTTTGGACTGGGAGCGCGAAAGCGCGCAGATTTGGGGAGAGAGGGTTATACCCGGAACGGGTTACCGCGTAATCAATCAGCCCGTTATAGATTCGCTGAAGACCTCCCTGCGAGGCTTGGAAAGTTATCTTATGGCGTGGGCGGTAAGAAAAGCGGACGCGGGGAATATACTCTCGTCGACGGAGCTTTACTGGTATAGATTATGGCGGAGCAGAACCGATATATCCGTCGGTAAAGTCAGCGAGGAAGAATTTTTCGGGGCGCTGCCATATTATCTGATCGTCGGGGCGCTGTCTTTGACAGAGACCCTCATGGGATTCTTTGAAATCGCGGCGGGTACGAAAAATATATCGTACGACGGTAAACCGATGAAACTTTTCGATGCGTTTTTCCAGAATCCGGCCGTTTCTTACGCATTTTGGGGGTTGACCGTAATCGGTTTGGCTTTACTGATTTTTATCGCGATAGGCAGCGTATCTAAACACGCGATGAATCTGGGTTCCGAAAAATCGCTCGGCGCGACGCTCGGTCAAATCGGGAGGAGCGCTCTGGCGTTTCTGCTCGCTCCGGTCGTTATGCTGAGTTCGATACACATCGTCGCGACCGTCATGGAACAGACGGACAGGGCTTTCGACAGGTCGAACGGAGCGGCGTCCGTAACCCGTTCGGTTTTTGTCATGTCGACTCTTGAAGCGGGCCGCGACGAGGTCGTCGGCAGTATGAAATCCCCGGTGAGGCAAAAGTTTCTGTCGGGTCAGTACGACTATAAGAACAGGGAAACGGCGGCTAAATATTTCAGACTGGGAGAGCTTGATTTACTGCTTGCTTTGCTGCTTTCGGGAATTTTAATCTTTATGTATATCGCGCTAATCTGCATTTTTATACTGCGTATATTTTATATATTGCTTTTGTATCTCGCGTGTCCTCTGTTTATACCGTCGCTTGCGGCGGGAGAAGGCGCGATGTTCAAAAAATGGCGGGAGCTGTTCATATCGAAGCTGCTTACGGGTTTCGGACTGGTTATTTCCGTAAAGCTTATGACTTATATACTGCCGGTTATTCTGCTCGGGGATTTCAAGCTGGGTCCGGAAGGTTTCGGGGATTTAATAGTAAAGTTTGTGTTCGTAATCGGCAGCGTCTTCGCGGTGGTGAAATCTTCGGGCGTGATAACCTCGATAGTATATCCGGAAGGGGATTCGACAGAAGACATGGTCTTCGGGGCTATGAAAGACAAGGTACTGTATATCGCTAAAAAAGTCAAAGACGCGGTAGAAACCGCGATTAAAGCGGCGTTCAACGCGGCGAGACTTGTCGTTATGGGCGATGCTTCGGGGTTAGTGAGTCAAATCAAAGAAGAGGCCGAGAAAAAAGCCAAGCAAGCGGCCGAAAGCGTCGGCAAAGTAACGGGGGGCGCAGCTCAGGGCGGAGGAAAGGACGGCGGTTAAATTATGCGTAATAATCACGGGTTACGCGCCTGACGTATTTACTATCTTTGCCCCCTTCCGTGAAGGGGGCGCCCGAAGGGCGGGGGTTGGCGTTCCCTTGCGCGGCGTTGATTCCCAACCCCCGTCAAAATGTCTGCGGACATTTTGCCACCCCCTTCACGGAAGGGGGCTTTGGGGGCTCTAAACACCCGTCAGCCGCTTACGCGACTGCCACCCTCTTTAAAAAAGAGGGCTTTGGAGCAAATTTGAACTAACTGCGTAACTCGCGGTAGTAATCAGAAATAAAGGAGAGGTGATATTTTATGACGATAACGAAAAAAATCAGAGCGATGGCGTTTATGCTGACGTTTTTGACGGCGTTCTGTATATTTGCATCTATCCCCTCCCCTGTTATTGCGTCCGAGTCCGAAGAAGATATTATTGAAGAAACGACAAGCGTTCCCGAATCGGGAGATACAAATACAGAAACAGAAACAGATGAAGAAGAAACAGACGGGGAAGAATTTGAAGACTATGAAGATTACGAAGAAGAAGAAATAGAAGAAGAGCTTGACGAAGAGACGCTCAGACTTATGCGGATTGAAGAACTGGAAGAGTTAATCGACGAAGCCCAATGGAAAGTGATTGCCGTCGAATATATACTTAAACCGTTGGAGCAGGAAATTTATAACCACAGATACGAAGAACGGCGCGTGCCTATCAACGAATGGGGCAGTCTTTTGGGTCCAACCAAAATAATAGTAGTCGAGCGTAAAGGTGAATTGCTGGCTAATTTTCTCAAATATATCAGCGACCCGCGGGGTATCCTGTCTTTCCAGTATTATGTCAGCGATTACGCCAACAGAGCGCAATTAGTCAGTTCTCTTCACGCAATCGAGGGATTTTATGAAAGAGACGCTTATTATTTAGAGCTTGAAACGGAGCTTTACGAGCAATTATTTTTGATTTTAGGCTGGGAATATGAATTGCTTGAGCTTCAAGAAGCAAGCGAGTACGCGCGGCTGTTAAAAGAAATCGAGCTGACTAAAGCCGAGCTGTTATATCTTCAGACAAAAACGACTCATATCAAAGATATGTTTGAATATAATCAGAGAACGGTCGCGGCAATAAACAGCGCGATGACTTATGTTTTGCCGGAGTGGGAAGGTTATATTCTTAACCCCGACGACCCGTATTATTCGTTTATGAGAAGTGCAAGGGCGGAGGACTATTTAGTAACTTATCAGCTTTATGAAGAAGACCGCGTTGAATATTTAGAACAGATTATCGAAGCGGACGTTGACGAACGCATAAGAGAAATCGAGGAATATCTTGAAGGCCCTATAGTAAAAAAAGCGCTCTATGCGCAGATTCTCGATTTAAGAAATTTATACCGGGAAATAGAGGCTGAATTTCAGGAAGAGCTGGACACGGGAAGCGCCGGCTGGATATTATACAACAGAAGCGCGTCTGATTTGTTAAGCACATGGTATATCAACACTTTTCTCGAAAATAAGTTTGTGGAATATAACCAAGGTCCGTCTCCTTTCAGCGGGGAAAGCCGGGAAACTTATGCGTTATACGCCGAAGGGTTCAGCAGGCTGATTGCCTTAATGGGAAAACTTGACGAATATACCGACCAAATGATTGAACTGACTGAAGAATATTTCAAAGAATATCTTGAGGTTATTAACGATTACTGGGGCAGACACAGATTTGACAGAAGTTTTGTCATAGATACTTACGAGGGATATTACCCGTTTTTGAGTTTTGACGAATCTGATTATTTATATTGGTTTTTGGACTGGGATTTCGAAAAGGCGAAGGCTTGGGGTTCAAGAAGTACGGGCGGAGGTCTCTGGATAGTAAATCAGCCTGTTCTCGATTCTTTTAAAGTTTCTTTAGAGGGTCTCGAACGGTATTTGATTGCGTGGGCGGTGAGAAAAGCGGAGTCGGGAGAAACGCTCTCCGCGACGGAGCTTTACTGGTATAGATTATGGCGGAGCAGAACCGACGTATCCGTCGGAAAAGTCAGCGAGGAAGAATTTTTCGGAACGCTGCCATATTATCTGATTGTCGGAGCGCTGTCTTTGATTGAAACCCTCATGGGATTTTTCGAAATCGCGGCGGGTACGAAAAATATATCGTATAACGGTAAACCGATGAAACTTTTCGACGCGTTTTTCCTGAATCCCGCGGTGTCTTACGCTTTTTGGGGTATAACTGTAATCAGCCTCGCCTTGTTAATATTCGTCGCGATAGGAAGTATATCGAAGCACGCGATGAATCTCAATTCGGGAAAATCAATCGGAGCGACGCTCGGTCAAATCGGGAGGAGCGCGCTGGCGTTTCTTCTCGCGCCGATTGTTATGCTGAGTTCGATGCATATCGTCGCGGCGGTCATGGAACAAACGGACAGGGCTTTCGATATCGGGAGCGGCGCTTCTTCTGTGACTCGTTCGGTTTTTGTCATGACGACTCTTGAAGCGGGTCACGGCGAAGTAATCGGCAGTATGCAATCCCCTGTAAGGCAGAAATTTCTGTCGGGTCAGTATGACTATAAAAACAAAGACACGGCGGCGAAATATTTCAGACTCGACGAACTTGATTTATTACTGGCTATGCTTCTCGCGGGAGTTTTAATCTTTATGTACATAGGGTTAATCTGCATTTTTATACTGCGTTTGTTTTATATTCTGCTTTTGTATCTCGCGTGTCCTCTGTTTATACCGTCGCTTGCGGCGGGGGAAGGCTCGATGTTCAAGAAATGGCGGGATTTGTTTATATCAAAGCTGATTACGGGTTTCGGACTGATTGTTTCGGTAAAGCTTGTGACTTATATAATGCCGGTCGTTCTGCTCGGGGATTTCAAGCTGGGTCCGGAAGGTTTCGGAGACCTTATGGTGAAGTTCATATTCGTAATAGGCAGCGTCTTCGCGGTGGCTAAATCCTCGGGAATTATAGGCAAAATGGTATATCCGGAAGGGGATTCGACCGAAGACATGGTTCTCGGGGCTATGAAAGACAAGCTTATATACGTTGCTAAAAAAGTAAAAGAAGCAGTCGAAAAGGCAATCAAGTCGGCGATTAATATGGCAAGGCTGCTTATTATGGGAGACGCTTCGGGAATGGTCAGCCAAATCAAAGAAGAGGCCGATAAAAAAGCCAAGAAAACGGCTGAAACCGTGTCTAAGATAGCGCAGAGCGCGACTCAGGGCGGAGGAAAAGACAAAGCCTGAATTTACAGTACGGCTATTAATTATAGATTATTAATTATTAATTATTAAAAAGGGGGAATATATAATGCGTATCATACCGAAGAACACGAGGGTCAAAATCGAATTTTTCAAGGGGGTAGACCTGCCCGACGCGATTATCGGCGTTACGGGGGTCGCTCTGGAAGTAATACTGTTTTCGTCGAATATACCGGGGAAATACTGGATTATGCTTGGAATTCTTTTGTTTTTCACACTACTGATGCTGCGAATCGACGGAGATAAGGTTTACATGATGTTTCTGCAGCTTCTGCGTCATTTCGCTCTGCCGCGTAAATTCGGCGGGACGATTAAGAAGCGGGAGACTAAAGGCATCGCGCCGTTCACCGGAATAAAAGACGGGTTTATCGAATACGGCGGAGAATATTACGCGAAAGTGCTTGAAGTTCCGTCGGTCGAGTTTAGATTCTACAGCGAAATGCGTCAGAATAATATGATTGACAGGGTTCTCGGCGCGGCTCTCCGGCAGTCCGGAGACATGATGGTCAATCTGATAAAGCTCGACCGTCCGATAAATTTCGACAAGAATATCGACGCGGAGCACGAAAAAATCGAAGAAATAAAGAAATCCTATTCAAACGGGCTCCTCAGCAAAGAAGAGCTCGACTGCAGAGAGGAGGTCCTGAACGACCGTATCGGGCATCTGCGGTGGCTCAACGATGAGAACAGGGTTATGACTCCGTGTTACTATCTTGCGTTTTTCGACAGAGACAAGCAGGGGCTGAACGAGCAGGCCGAATCCGTAAGCAACCTGCTGTCCGCGAACGAATTGAACGCGCGCATACTCGGCGATTCGGAACTGGCGGCGTTCTGCCGGTATAATTACGGCTACGATTTCGACGAACGCGAAGCCGAAGAGATAATTTCGGAGGAGATTATGGACTGGATAACGCCGGAAAACATAAGTCTTCTGATGCGCCGCCAGATTATCGGAGGGCTGAATACGAGCGTTCTCAGGGTGACTAATTATCCGACGTCCGTTTATAACGCGTGGGGTCACAGGATATTTGACATTCCGGACACGAAAGTCGTGATGAAGATGAGTCCGATGGACAAATACAAGTCGGTAAGACGTATTGACAGGGCTATCGACGAGCTTAGGGGTCAGCAGGAAACCACGGGTAAAACCAGCCGTCTAATCGAGCTTGAGGAGCATATAGAGACTCTGACGAATCTTCTGCTTCTTCTGCAGAACGACTCGGAGACTATGTTCGAAGTTAATTTGTATATCACGGTTTACGACAGGACTCCGGGAGAGAGAGTGAGCGCGAAGAGAAGAGTCAGGCGTATACTCAGCGAGGAAGGATTCCGTACCGAAGACATGATGCTGAAGCAGTTCGACGCCTTTGTCGGAAGCGGCGTTTCGGCGTTCGACCCCATGCGCAGGGATTCGCGCGGTATCCATTCGACGAGCGCGGCGGCGGTCTTCCCGTTCATACACTGCAACACGAGAGACCCGAAGGGTATTCTCCTCGGAGATAACGGTTCTTCCCCCGTCTTAATCGACTTTTTCAAGCGGGATAACAATCACGTCAACAGCAACATGGTAATCATAGGGAAATCCGGAAGCGGAAAGAGCTTCGCGACGAAGACTATACTGGCGAACCTCGCCGCGGAGGACAGCAAAGTATTTATACTCGACCCCGAAAACGAATATTCCCAAATCGCGAAAAAAATGGGGGGAAAAGTCATCGACGTCGGGAACGCGAAAACCGGGCGGCTGAATCCGTTCCATATAGTTCCGAGCGTAGACGAAGAAGAAAGCATAGGGAATATAGACGGAGAAGAAGAAATATCGGCAAGCGAACCGAGTAATTATACCAGCTACACGGCGCACCTGCAGTTTCTCGAAGAATTTTTCAGTCAGATTATCCCGGATATAAACTCCGACGCTATGGAAATGCTCAACACGAATATCATGCTCGCGTATTCGAACAGGGGAATAAACGGAATGACGGACCTTACGGCTTTGTCCCCGTCTGATTTTCCGACCTTCGACGATTTATACGACGCCCTGCTCTCGTCGTTCCAGTCGGTAACCAGCGAATTCGGCAAGAACAATTTAAGGATATTACTGACCCACGTTTCGAAATTCGCGGGGGAGGGGCGCAACGCGAGGCTATGGAACGGAGAGGCGACCATCGCGACGAAAGAAAACTTCGTCGTGTTCAATTTCCAGTCGCTTCTCGCGAACAGGAACAATACCGTCGCGAACGCGCAGATGCTGCTGGTGCTGAAATGGCTCGACAACGAAATCATTAAGAACAGGGACTATAATTTAAAATATAACGCGCAGAGAAAAATTATCGTCGTGGTCGACGAAGCCCATGTGTTTATAGACACGAAATTCCCGGTCGCGCTGGACTTTATGTTCCAGATGGCGAAAAGGATACGAAAATACAACGGTATGCAAATCGTAATAACCCAGAATATCAAGGACTTCGTCGGAAGCGAGGAAATCGCGCGCAAATCCACGGCTATTATAAACGCGAGCCAGTATTCGTTCATATTCGCTCTGGCGCCGAACGATATGCACGATTTATGCAAGCTCTATGAAAAGGCGGGCGCAATCAACGAAAGCGAGCAGGAGGAGATAATCAATAACGCGCGGGGTCAGGCGTTCGTCGTGACCAGTCCGACGAACAGGACCAGGGTCAGAATCGTCGCGTCGGAAGAACTTCAGAAATTATATTAAAAATTTTTAAAAAACAAAAAAGGAGAAATAATCATGGCGGGGAATTTAACTATCAGAAGGGCGAAGGAAGAGAGCAATAACGTTTTATTTCTGGAGGGCAGGCTCGAAACGACGACGAGCGTGAAGCTCCAGTCCGAGGCGGAGAGCTTATTCTCCTCAGAAAGCGAGGGCGATATAATCCTCGATATTTCGGACGTTAGCTATATCAGCAGCGCGGGGTTGAGGGTAATTCTCGCGATAGAGAAGAAATGCAGGGCGCAGGGGCGCAGGCATCATATCCGGGGCACAAGCGAGACTATCAGGGAGATATTCGATATGACCGGATTTTCGGGGATGCTTAATCTTATATAATCGCCGTAATTGAGCTACAGTCAGCTTGATATGCGTATATAGTTATGTGAATAAATAAAGAAACAGACGGGAGTGGGAAATATGAGCGTTATACTTGACGTCCTGGCGCTGGGAGTGATTGCGTCGTCGGTTTTGAGCGGTTTCCGGAAGGGTCTCGTGTACGCCGCGGCGGGACTTTTGTCTACCGTTGCGGCGGTCTGGGCGGCGTGGATACTTGCGAACGCCTTTGCGGGAGCGGTCTCGGAGATAATCCGGCCGCATTTGGAGCCGGTGATAGCGAAGGCGCTCGAAGCGGCCGCGGAGAACGGCGATATTCTTCCTGATTTTTCTAACATACCGCAGCTGCAGCCCGAGCGTATTCTCGAATCGGCGGCCGAGGCCCTTAAATCGGCCGGGTTTTCAGCCGGTATAGAGGATGCGTTCGCGGATACCGTAGCGAAAAATATTTTAGAAAAGGGTCACACGTTTAAAGAAGCCATGACTTCGTCCGTAAGTCACGCAATCGCGTTTTCGGGGATACTCGTATTCGGGTTTTTGATAGCCAGAGCGGTTTTCGGCATAGGGGCGGCGTTCGTATCGAAGATATTCAAGCTGCCGGGCCTTAACTTGATTAACAAGGCCGGAGGAGCGGCCGCGGGTTTGGTTCAGGCTTTGATTATTATCGTCATCGCGGGTTGGGCGATACAGTTCGCGGGTAATATAATACCGGAGGACGCGGTCGAAAGTACGAGATTTTTCAAGATTTTCGCGGGACTTGACCTCGTTAAGATATTCAACGACGCAATAATTTCAAAAATATAAAAAATAAAAAATAAATAAATTAAATTAACGGAGGAAAACACAGTGAGTAATTTTCAAATCAAAACAATCGAACAAAACAACAGTTATCCCCTCGG
Organism: Oscillospiraceae bacterium; assembly: GCA_009777355.1. Lineage (GTDB taxonomy): Bacteria > Bacillota > Clostridia > Oscillospirales > WRJC01 > WRJC01. The sequence goes on from WRMA01000025.1 coordinate 15,675, forward strand.
GCAGTTCAGGGCCCTCAACAAAATGGAAATGCTGTTCTGGCAGGAGGAGAGGGTTCGCCAAAACATGATGCTCGAAGAAATCGAGCTGAAGAATCCGAAACTCGATTTAGATATTCCGGACGGGGTGAACATGCAGAGCAGGCAGCACTTCGCGACTCTTTACAACGTCAAGGACGTCGATTTGCTGACCCGTTTTTCAGACGCGGACAGAGAAATACCCAACGATATATCCTTCAGGATAAAAGATTTGGGAAGTTTGAGAAACCAGAATAAATTTCTGGAAACGTATCTTTCGGACTTTGATACTTATACCGAGTCGATGGACATTCAGTTCAAGGACGACAATCACAAAGAGCAGGTAAAGCAGGCGCTTACCGATTTCTATAACAAGCGCGAAGAGACGATTAACATGACGAAAGAGCAGATATCGAAAGATATGGACGCTATGAATATTCCCGCGTTCGACGAGAAAGGCAGAGACCTCTCGTCGCCGGATACTTTCGACAACGACCGCGCTATTTCTGTGACGGGCAAAAGTATCGAACAGGGAATGGAAATCGTCAGCGAGCGCCAAGCCGAAGCCGCGGCCGAGCAAATCATCGCCGAAATCAACGAGAATCTGAAACAAATCGAAGAACTCGAAAAGAAATACGACGCTATGATAAAAGAGATGGCCGACGCGGAAGCGGAGAAGAACGCGGAAGTCGAAAGGCAGATGAAAGAACGCGCCGAACGGACGGAAAATCTCGAATCGAAGTTAGAGGGAGAGCTCGAACAGCTTAAAGAACGCCTTGACCGCGAATTGAGCGAGAAGACGGAGTCAATCAAAAAAGAAATGGAAGAGATGCAGGCTGAAACGGACAGGCTCAAAAAAGAAAACGAAATGTTCCAGAACGAAGTGGATATTATACTGGGCAAGAAAGATTTCGATAAGCAAAACGAAAATTCCATTGAAATTTCGTTCGACGACCTGACAAAGGAGGGAACGCAGAGAACCCCGAGTAAGATACAGAGCTTCTTCGACAGCGTGGGAAAAGTCCTGTCGACCGCGTGGGCTGATTTGATGAGCCATTTCAAGCCTCTCGAGCCGACCAACGCTCCGGAAAAACCGAAATTCGAAATCACCGCGCCGTATAACGCGCATAAAATGGACGAGCCGCAAAAAGAAAAGGAAGCTCCGGTAAAGAGTAACGACAGTATGACGAAATAAATAATTATTAATTTTAATTTTCAGGCGATTAGAAAACAAAACCATTAGGGTAAAACAGGGTAAAAAAACGTAGGGACGGTCGGGGGCGTCCGTCCCTGCAATATGTAATTTTTTTGATAGGAGACGGCAAAAATGGAAAATATTGATAAAAATAAATTAACCCCGGAGGAAATCGGCGCGAAGCTTTTAGAAAAAGGCAAAAACTGCAATTTCATGAAAGCGGAGAAAAGCGCCGAGCTTTCGGAAGACGAACTCGACGGCGTCGCCGGCGGAGTGGGGTCGTGGTCTCACGAGCACGACGGCTACGTATGGTCGGCCGTATGCAACAAGAAACAGACGAATAACGCGATGTTGGAATATTATCTCGCCGTCGGTACGGCTTGTCCGCACGCAAGCGAAGGCGCGACTTCATGTTATACCTGCGAGCATCTGTACTACGGCAACACGGGCGTACCGGTGGAAGACTGATAAGACATAAATAGTAAGAATTAAGAATAAGATTCGGAAGGAGAAGAATATAAATGAGTAATGTGCAAGTAAGACCAAACGAAAGCGGAACTAACCGCTATCCGCTGGGGCAGGTTCGCAATTTGAGCGCGGTGGAGTCAAAATTCTGGCGTGAGGAGAGTATTTTACAGAACGCCCAGATGCAGGACATAGAAGAAAAAAACGACGGGCTTAATCTCGACGTAAGTAAGCAGTACGGCAATTTCAAGATTCCCAATCTGTCTACCAGATATAATACTAAGGACGTCGATTTGCTTACCAGATTTTCCGACGCGGGCAAAACGGTTCCGAGCAATATTTCAAACAATCTCATGGAATTGGGGGATTTAAGGGCGAAGAATAAATTTTTGGGTATATATTTAGATAATTTCGACGAGATGTCAAACGATTTGGATATAAGATTCAGGAACGACAATCATAAAGAAATGGTTAAGCAGGCGCTTATTGAATTTTATGAAAAGAGAGAGGAGACTATTAATTTAACGAAAGAAAAAATATCTAAAGATATCGACGCTTTGAATATTCCCGCGTTCGACGCTAAAGGCAGGGATTTAAATATCGTGGACACTTACGACGAGAGACGAATAAAATTTATTAAAAACGAAAGTCTCGAGCCGTCTGAATCTCCGATTAGCGTAGACGAAGAAATAAGGAACGCAGTTAAGCGAGCGGAGGCGAACTCGATTGAAGTCTTTGAAAATAAAGTGGTCATCGACTCGATTAAAAAAGAGCTGAGCGAACTGAAAGAAGAGCATCTTAAAAAACAGCAGGAGTTTATGCAAGAGCAGTGGGAACTGACGGAAGCGGGCAGGCTCGAAGAGGCGAAGGCTCTGGCTGACAAGAACGCTTTGGAGCAGGAGGCTCTCGGACGGGATATAAAGGCGAAGGGCGATAAGATGAACGAGCTTCAGGATAAAATCGACAATATTCATATAGAGCAGCTGTTATTGTCGGACGAAGTCGCCATTATGACAGATAAAAAAGAATTTGACAAAAACAATCAGAACTCGCGCGAGATTTCGTTCGACGATTTGTCGAGGGAGGACAGGCAGCCCCAGCAGAGCAGACTGCGCACCTTCTTCGACAGCGTGGGGAAAACCCTGTCGTCGGCGTGGGCTAATTTGATGAGTCATTTCAAACCTCTCGAACCGACGGCCGAACCCGAACAGCCGAAGCCCATTATAGAAATCGGCTCTCCGGACTTGCAGAAACGGCGCGACGAGCTTCAAAAGCAGATGCTTACGGCCGGCGATTACGATTTCGGAAGGTCTCACGAGGAATATTTCCCGGCGGACAATATGCGCAGAATGTTCAGCGACCCTAACGCAGGAAGCAAACAGGGTCAGCCTTTGGACGGCACGGAAATCAACGACTATCTGAATAAAATCGCGGGAATGAACTCGTTCGGCGCGAACACAAGAGACGTGAACATGGCGAAGGCGTTTATGCTAAGCAAGGGCTATACGATTGACCAAATCGAAACTCCCGGAGCGATTGACCCCGGGGAGAAGAAAATGGCCGGACTGGAGCTGATAGATATTCTTCAGAGGGGAGACACGACCGAAATCGCAAAGACATGGTCGGATATGGCGAAAGCTATGATGAACGTAAAAATCCCGGAGGGGGATTTCACGAAAGACGCTGATATTGCGAAAAACATGAATTTCCTGAAATTTATGAGAGCGGTGTATATTGACCTCGACCAGTCGCTCCCGACGGTCAACGACGATTTCAAAAAAGAGTTCGACGCTGAATTTAAGAAGAATCTCGGACCTAAAGGCGCAGAGGCGTGGGGAAAGATGGGCGGAGTCTGTACCGCTATCGGGGGCGTGTTCCTTAAAGGACAGTATTTGATGATGTCGGACGATTACAGCTCTACTCCGGAAAACAAGAATTTAAGAGGCGGCGTATTTGATTACAACCGGATGGACGGCGGTGAAGCGTCGATTTACGAAGGCACGGAGTTCGGTAAATATATAAATATGGCGAAAGGTCTCACCCTGGGTCAGGTCGACATGGTAAACGTAAAAATAGGCATGCATATCCAGTCGGCTCTCCGCGGAGGAGAAGCCGTTGACCCAATAAGAGAAGCTCCTCCGGTTCAGAAAGCGAGGATTATCGACTATGCGGCGGGTAATATAAGCGAGCCTCCGTTCAAAGTAAGTAACACGACGGTCGACCTGGCGAACATGGGCGCAAAGGGAATAGTTAATTTAACCGACTATAAGGCGAACGTTAAAATAAGCAAAGAACCTCCGGTGAAACAAAAAGAAGAACCGGCGGTCGTGAGAAGATAAATTTATAAATTATTAAATATTTAAAACATAACGAAAGGAAAGGGTGATTAGAATGACTGCAAAAGAAGATGAATTATACGCATTTGTCTATAACTTAAAGAGTCGTCTGCTCGGAGAATACGATAAGGATTTCGACGACTGGAAAAAAGAGAGTAATTATGTGGGGAAAGACACGCATGAGAAGCAGCGCGAGAAATTGGAGGCGAGAATCAACGACCCGAATTTGAATCCGACTTTAAAAGAACGGTCTAAAGAGATGCTCAAACGTAACGAGCTGATGTCCGATATCTGCACGATTATTAATATGCGGGCGGACAATAAAATTCCCAAGCTTGAAGCCCAGGACGAAAAATACATCAACCAGTTTTTTGCGGAACATAAAAATATCGGAAAGATGACTTCGGCGAGAGAGCAGTATAACAGAGAATATCAGAAGCTCGATACTCTCATCGACCGTCATCAGGCAAGGCAGCAGAACAAAGAGAGCAGGCAGTTAGAGAGAGAGGTTAACCGTCCCGAACGGCAGGAACGTCCTATAAGGACGACGGGCGGCAGTAAGCTCGGCGTGATTAGTCCGGACGATACTCCCTCAAAAATCGACCAGGGCGATATAAAGCGTTTCAGATACGACATGACCCGTACGATTAAGATTACCGAGGATTTCAGCAGACGGGTCACGGAAGGCTTCAACGTAGGCAGCTCGTTCAGCCAGGAAGACTTGGACTACGGCTGTAAGATGTACACTAAAAATTTCAGTCTTATGCCTCTAATGGCGAAAGACGAGAAAAACATCTTTGACAATATTTTCGTAAACGGAGAGAGCATAAATAAGATGTGCAAAGATAACGATCCTCCGCTTACTCCCCAAGAAAAAATGTGTCTCGTTTCGGCTTACGCGATGCAGCGGGGAAATACCGTTGTCGACGTTATGCAGCCTCCGGACAAGAACGGCAATTCCAAGCTTGTTACTCTCAATCCCCAGATGGCCGAAATAAGCTACGACGGCCCGAAAACGAAAAGTGAGCGCGCGTGGGCGGTTGCGGGAGCGTTTTTTACGGGAAAATGGGGTTCGATTAAAGGCATAGTCGAAAATTACAACGCTTACGCCGCGCAGCAGAAGGACGAACTGGAATACCGGGAGAATCTCAGAACTCTCACGAAAGACCCGAAAATCAAACAGGAACGCCATAATCAGATTATAGGCGAAGTAAAAGAACGGGCGATTGAAAGAGGAGAGATAGGCATCGAAATAAACGGCAACAAGAAATCCGTCGACGGGTTTGACAAAGAAGGCAAAGAAGTCAAAAAAGCTCCGCCTCCGC
>WRMA01000026.1 GCA_009777355.1 Oscillospiraceae bacterium
CGAAAATATATAATCATCTGCAAAGGCTTTCTGTCGCTTATTATCACGATAAGCAAACCGGACAATTAATGTCGAGGGTTATGAACGACACCGGGTCTTTTGAATCTCTTATCGCCCACGCCGTGCCCGATTTGGTTTCGAGTATTATATTATTTATAGGCGTGACGGTTATTTTGTTCTACACAAATCCCGTTTTAGCGGCTTTGACTTGTATTCCCATACCGTTTATTTTACTCACCGCGCCGCTAATCAAAAAAATAAGGCAGATGCACAAAGAAGCCCAGGTTTTCGTCGCCGACTTAAACTCAAAACTCCAAGATAATTTTTCGGGAATAAAAGAAATACAGATATTCAACAGAGAGGACGACGAGGGCGCGGACGTTTTTGAAAAGGCGAAAAAACAAGCCGACGCTCTGCTTAAAGCGTTGTTTTACGGCGCGATTATGCACCCGGTTATAGGCTTTCTGACTTCTGTCGGGAACGTTATAGTAATCGGCGTAGGAGGATATCTCGTTTTATTTAACAAAGGCATGGAAATAAGCGATATTGTCGGATTTTTATTATATTTATCGCTGTTTTACGGACCGGTCGCGAGCTTCGCAAGAATCGTGGAGGATATGCAGGCGGGAATCGCCGGGGGAGAAAGGGTTTTCGAAGTTCTCGAAGCGATAACGGAAGTGAAAGAAAAGCCGGACGCCGGGGTTTTGGAGAAAACGGGCGGCGGCATAACTTTTGAAAACGTTTCGTTCAGCTATAACGCGGACGGCGAGGTTTTAAAAAACGTAAGCTTTAATATACCCGCAAAAAAAATGTTCGCTCTGGTCGGTCCTACAGGCGTGGGAAAAACGACTCTCGCCGCGCTCGTGCCGAGATTTTACGACGTTACCGAAGGGGAAATATTAATAGACGGTAAGAATATAAAAGACGTAACGCTTAAAAGCCTTCGCGATAATATAAGCATGGTTCTCCAGGACGTATTTTTATTCAACGGGACGATAAGAGAAAATATTTTATACGGCCGTCCCGGAGCGACTGACGAAGAAGTAGAAAAAGCGGCGAAAATGGCCTGCATAGACGATTTTATAGATTCTCTGCCTCAAAAATACGATACTGTGGTAGGGGAGAGGGGAGTCCGTCTTTCCGGAGGTCAAAAACAAAGGATTTCAATCGCGAGGTCTCTTTTGTGCGAATCCCCGATACTTATACTCGACGAAGCGACTTCGGCGGTAGATACCGAAACCGAACAGGAAATCCAGGACGCAATACAGAAAATCGCGGGGTCGTGTACGCTTATAGTAATAGCGCACAGACTCTCAACGGTCAAGAGAGCGGATTCTATTATAGTTCTCGAGGACGGCGAAGTCAAGGAACAGGGAAGTCATGAGGAACTAATCGCGAAAGGCGGCATATATAAACATCTCGTGGATATACAGAACATAAAAAATTAAAAATAAGATTAAAAATGAATTTATGACGGGGGTAAACGCATATTAAAATCGTCTTTTCGTGTCAGGCGGACTTTCGGGATATTTCGCTGCGGGAAATTTTGAATATAAGCGCCGGCGCGGGATTTATCGGGTGGCTCGGCAAAGGCGAAGGACTGCTTGAATATGACGGGGATTTCGCCGGATTTTCAGAATTAATAAAAGAAAAGCGTCCGATATTTATACGGCATATATTTCCGTCGGAATATAAAATCCCGTATAAAGATATCGAAAATACGGAAATCGGGGGAATTATTTTTGTCCGGGATTTTATAAACCGTATGGATAGAAAATTGAACTTTTCGGTTCAGATAAGGGCGGCCGGAGACGCCGGATATTATAAACCGGCTGAAATAAAACATAAAGTTTCCGATTATTTTAAATCAAAAGGATTTACGGAAGACAAGCGGTATCCCGGGCAGATTATAACGATATTTATATCAAATGGTTTTGCGCGCGCGGGTCTTTCAAGACCGGAGGAAAATTTGAGCGCATGGTCCGGAGGAATGAGACATTACGCGGTGAGGGAAGACACGATTTCAAGGGCGGGGTTTAAACTCATGGAAGCGTTGGAGGCCTATCCCGGCGTTTTGAATAATATTGAAAAAAACGGTTACGCTCTGGATTTGGGCGCCGCGCCCGGAGGTTGGACAAAAGTCTTGCTCGATAACGGACTGCGCGTAACGGCCGTGGACCCCGTCGGGTTAGCGCCCGCGTTGCAGGCAAACGAAAACGTCGTGTATTATAATATAAAAGCCCACGAATATCTGAAAAAATCAAATAAAAAATTTGATTTAATAGTAAACGACATGAGCATGAATATAATAACTTCAGTTAATTTTATGCTTTCGCTGAAAAGCCGTCTGAAAGATAAAGGATATATTATAATCACGTTTAAATTGACAAAATATGACAGGATAAATAAAATAAAAGAGGGAGTAAATTTATTAAGCAGGGATTTCAGCGTCGTTTTTATAAAACAGTTGTTTCATAACCGTTCGGAAGTTACGGTAATTCTACAAAAAATAAATAATAAATAATAATTAAAAAAAAGGCGGGCTTTATTATATGTTTAAAAATCTTGAACAGGCAAAAGATTTTTGCAATAAAAATAATATCAAAATGGTCGATTTCATGATGGTAGACTTAAACGGACGCTGGCGGCACGTGACTATTCCGGCAGACAGACTCACAGAACATACTATGATTCACGGTATCGGCTTCGACGGTTCTAATTACGGCTTCGCTCCGGTCGAAAAAAGCGACATGGTTTTTATCCCGGATTTATCGAGCGCGTATATAGACGAGTTTGCCGAAATTAAAACTCTCGCAATGCTCGGCGACGTTTTTGTTATTGATTTACCCGAAAACAGACGCTTTGACCAAGACCCCCGGAACGTCGCGTATCACGCGCAGGAATATATGAAGCGGTCCGGAATCGCCGACGAAATGCGGATTGGTCCGGAGTTCGAGTTTCACGTTTTCGACCATGTCAGCTATGAAGTTAAACCCCAAGGTTCGAAATTTAAAATAGATACTGAACAGGCCGAATGGAACACGGGAAGCGAAAAAGATAATCTGGGATATAAAATGGCGCATAAAAGCGGTTATCATATGGCGCCGCCTCTCGATAAACTCAGCGGATTCAGGTCGAGGGTCGCGATGCTTATGGAAAATCAGGGCATAAAAGTAAAGTATCATCATCACGAGGTCGGCGGTCCCGGACAGCTCGAATTTGAAGTGGAGCTGGGCTCTATGCTCGAAATGGCGGACAAAACGATGATGACGAAATATCTGATTAAAAACGCGGCTGTGGCAGAAAATAAAACGGCGACTTTTTTACCAAAGCCTCTCTACGGCGAAGCGGGCAACGGACTTCACGTTCATATGCATCTATTTAAAGACGGACAGCCGGTGTTTTATGACAAAAACGGATATTCGCAGTTAAGCGAGCCGGCGCTTTATTTTATCGGAGGACTGCTGACGCATATAAAAGCGCTGTGCGCCTTTACGAATCCGAGCACTAATTCGTATAAGCGGCTTGTTCCCGGTTACGAAGCGCCCGTAACGATAGGCTACGCGACGTCGAACAGAAGCAGCGTTATAAGAATACCCGCATACGCGAAAGCTCCCGAAGACAAACGCTTCGAACTGCGTTCGCCCGACGGAACGTGCAATCCGTATTACGCATACGCCGCGATATTGATGGCGGGGCTGGACGGCATAAAAAATAAAATAAACCCGAACGAATCGGGCTTCGGACCTTATGACTTTAATCTATATAATTTATCTCCTGAAGAAAAGAAATCTATAAAGCAGCTTCCCCGGACTCTGAACGAGTCGCTGGACGCTCTCGAAGCCGATAATAAATTTTTGCTCGAGGGCGGAGTATTCCCGGAGAAACTAATTGAAGTCTGGATAAAAAACAAACGGACAGAGGCGGAAAGATATAATCTTCTGCCTCACCCCGTAGAGTTTGAAATGTACTATGATTTATAAGATTATAATATATTTTACTTGACACAGATATACAATTTGTGATATAATTTTACCCGGCGGGGTTTAAAGAACAGTATAATATCTTTGGAATAAATTTGCGCGCTTCGAAGTCGCTGAGTTACGAGAGCACTTTTAAAAGGTTCTCGTAATCCAGTGAAAGGAGGCGTAAAGCGGTGAACAGTCTTATTTTTAACGTATTTGCAAATGTTATAGCGGGTATAGTATACGGACTCTTAAAGAAAGTTACATACTGCATCATTAGTAAAATACGTAAAAAAAGAACGATGCGCCAATCCAAAGACCATCGTTCTTAACCCGCGCGACAAAGGGAGGGTAAAACCTCTTTTTGTCTGCATACTCATTATATCGCATATTCATAGTTTTGTCAAGCGTTAATTTAAAATAAATAAAATTTTTATGTATACGGAGATTGATAGTTATGAACTTATCGCAGAATTTTACGGACTATTTAACCGACACGGCCGAGGTTATAAAAAAGTCGGATATGAACGCCCTGTCTGATATCGCAAACAAACTTCTCGAAACGAAACAAAACGGCGGAACTGTTTTCACGGCCGGAAACGGCGGCAGCTCGGCGACCGCTTCCCACATGGTCAACGATTTGACAAAAGGCTGCAGAGTTCACGGGCGCGAAGGCTTTAAGGCGATATGCCTGAGCGATTCGAGTACCCTCGTAACCTGTCTCGCAAATGATTTTTCTTACGACGAGGCGTATAAAATTATACTTAAAACTCTCGGAAAAAAAGGAGACGTTCTCGTCGTTTATTCGGGCAGCGGCAACTCTCCGAACGTCGTCGAAGCGGCGGAGTACGCCAACGAAGCGGGCATATGCGTCATAGGTTTTCTCGGACGCGACGGGGGGAAAATGAAAGAACTGTGCGATTTATATATTATCGCGCCGACTGAATCGATGGAAAAACTCGAGGACGCTCACATGGCTTACGAGCACGCCCTTACCGTCGTTATGGTCGGCGCTCTAAAAGATATGTGGGGTATTGAGATTTTAAAATTACCCAAAAAAAACAGGGCGTTTAAATCGGTACTGTTTGATTTCGACGGCACGTTAAGCCTAATCCGCGAGGGCTGGCAGCAAATCATGATACCGTATTTCTGCGAATTACTGCAGGCCTGTCCGGATTTTGACAAGTTCGGCGATATAGAGTCGTGCGTCGCGGATTTCGTCGATATGCTCACGGGCAAACAGACCATATTCCAGTGTATGCAGGCGGCCGAGGAAATCAAAAAGCGCGGCGGAAAACCCGAAGAACCGATGGTTTACAAAACGGAATATTTACGCCGTCTGCACGAGAAAATAAAAGACAGGAAAGAGGGTCTGAAAAACGGCGGTATATCTCCCGAAGCTCTGCTTGTTCCCGGTTCTCTTGAACTGCTTGAAAAACTCAAAGAATCAGGGTTGACTTTATATCTTGCCAGCGGCACGGACGACGATTCTGTGGTTGAAGAGGCGAAGCTGCTCGGTCTCGATAAATATTTCGGAGAAAATATATACGGCGCTCTCGACGAACACGCGACGGACTGCACGAAAGAACTGGTAATAAAACGCATATTAAAAGACAATAATATAACAGGCGAAGAATTAATATCTTTCGGCGACGGTTACGTCGAAATAGAGTTAATCGCGAATATAAGCGGGTATTCGATAGCCGTCGCGACTGACGAAAAGAGGAAGAAAGGCGTAGACGAATGGAAACGCCAAAGACTGACGCAGGCCGGAGCGAGCGCGGTGATTCCGGATTTTACCGGAACTGACAATATTATGGAACTGGTGAAATACTGGCTGTAGAAAAACCGCGCCTTTGAATAAAGAAGGAGTCCTGAAAATTGGAAAAAACCAAACGCATAATTTCAAGATTAACGGAATTAAGCGGCGTAATCCCAAAATCAGTAATAGAAATACTGTTCGTTTTCGCGCTGATTTTTACAAGATTTGTCTCGTACGGATTTAGATATTATTATCAGCTCGACGATTATATACAGTATCATCTCTATGCGTCGTCGGAAAATATCCCCGCGTTAATCAAACAGGTCGGACTTCTGGGAGCGCGCCCCATAGCCGGACTTTCGGATATTTATATATGGTCGCGTTTTTTCGGGTCTATGATTTTCGGCGTTCTGATTATCTCTCTTATGTATTCTGTCTCGGCCGTACTGCTCAAGAATATCTTTGCGAAATATTTTAACGCCGGCTGGTTTTTTATTATATTTTTCACGCTTCTCCCTCTGGGAATCGAGGGAACTTACTGGATGTCCGCGTCGACCCGGATAGTAGCGGGGCTCTTCTGGGCTTCTTTGTCGATAACTTTTTTTCAGAAATATATAGAATCCGGTAAAATCAGATATATTTTCATATATTCTCTGACTCAGCTCGTCTCGTTCGGATATTACGAACAAATTCTCGTATTTTCATTTACCCTGACTTTTCTGCTCGCGATTATTAATATAATAAAGTCAAAAAGCATTAAACATACCGGATTTTTTACAGCCCTTATATCTGTCTTCAACGCCGCAGTTTATTTTATATTCACGAATTATTTTATGTCCGGGTTAAGCATGGAGAGAACGGAAATCGTTCTGCCGAAAAGCGAGTGGTACTGGGATAATTTTTTACCGAAAATACTGTCTCAGATTTTTAACGTCTTTATAACGGGAAATTATAAAACGTCGGTTCGGGGATTTAGACGGGGTTTATATTATATTTTCAGCGACGGTCTGTGGATTTATGCGGTTTCGCTTATAATTATTCTCGCTTTACTGTTTATATATCTGAAAAAACGAGATATAAATAATAGTAATAGTACAAAAAAAACAGGGATTATATTAACTGCCGCTTTCGCAGTATTACTCGCGGCCGCTCCGGTTACCCCGTTTTTGTTTATCGGCAACCCGTGGTTCAGTTTCAGGGGAGCTTGCGCGAGTTTTGCGGGAATCGCCCTTTTGTTCGACTTGATTTTGCGCGGACTTTGCTTCGGCAAAAAAAATATCGTTTTATATTCGAGCGTTTTCTTGGTTTTTGTTTTCAGCATAGCCGGAGTTTCGGAGATTAGAGATTATAAATTAACTTACGAACATGATAATTTAATAATAAGCAAAATTTCAGAGACGGTTGCAAGTGATAATATAAGTCAGGGCAAACGGGTCGGTATATTAAATCTCAAGCCGTCTTATCTCGATGAACAGAATTTTGAACATCACGAGCATATCCACGGCGTAACCGAAAGCTCATGGGCTCTGTCGGGAGCTCTCGTTTCGTTTGATTCGCTTAATTCCCCTAACTCGAATAATTCCGCCGGAGTTCCCGACGTTATTCCTATGCCGATTCAGGAGGATTACGATTTCGACGTCGCCTACCCGTTTTACAGAGGCTGGAACAGAAATACGATGCGTATATCGGGCTTTGATTTTATATATTATCTCGACGACGATTTCAACTTACACAGGCTTATAATAAATCCCGTCGAATACGAAGAACACAGATATATATTATATTTTGACGACGGAAACGGAACTCTCTGCGCCGAGGTCTGGGAAGAAAACGAACTCGGATATATTATGATTTATAATATAAAATAAAAAAATTAAAACAAAACAGAAAAACGGAGTGATTTTTATGCTCTCTCTTGTTATTCCCGTGTATAACGAAGAAAATATAATCGAAAATACAATAATATCAGTCGTAGAATTTATGAATCATAATTTCGGGGAAAACTGCGAAGCGATATTCGTAAACGACGGAAGCCGCGACAATTCAGTTCAGATAGCCGAAAAAATTATAAAATTAAACGATATAAAAAATAATATAAAAATTATATCCTATGAAAAAAACAGGGGTAAAGGCTACGCGGTGCGTACGGGAATAAAATCGGCCTCGGGGGATATTATTTTTTTCACCGACTGCGATTTGGCGTACGGACTCGAAATAATCAGGGAAGGCTATGAAATTTTCAACCGGGAAGAAAACAGACAAGCCGGTATATTAATCGGTTCGAGAAGAAAACACAAAGAGGGTTACGCATCCTATACTCTTTTGCGCAAAGTTATGTCGGTGACTTTTTTCGCGGTTCTAAGAACCGTCGGGGGAATAAGGCAAACGACGGATTCCCAAAGCGGAATCAAGGGTTTCAGAAGAGAAGCGGCAAAAAAAATCTTTGATTTGTGCGAGGACGACGGCTGGTCTTTCGATTATGAGGTTTTACTGCTCGCTCAAAAACTGGGATTGAAAATAATCGAAATGCCCGCCAGAATTATAAATCACGGGAAGTCAAGAATAAATCCCGTACGGGACGGACTGAAAATGTTCAGAGCGGTATCGGTTATAAAAAAAAGCGTAAACAATAAATTTAAATAAATAAATAATTTTAGGGAGCGTGATTTTATGCCGTTTAAAAAATTCGACAGGACAAAACTTAACATACTGCCGCTGTCAGAGAGAATACACGATATAGATTTGTCCGTTTTAATAGAGTTAGATAAATTTGAAAATTTTGATAATCCGAATATAGATAAACTCGCCGGGGATATTATAAGCGCAAAAGAAAAAGGAGCGGCCGTAATCTTGATGTACGGCGCTCACGTAATTCGTTCGGGCTGCGCGAAATTTATGATTAAACTTATGGAAGACGGATACGTTACCCATTTCGCGACGAACGGCGCGGGCGCGATTCACGATTTCGAGTTCGCTCTAATCGGCAAAACCTGCGAGAGCGTCGCGAAATACATAAGCGAGGGGCAGTTTGGTTTATGGCGTGAAACCGGACAAATAAACGAAGCGTTAAAATTAGGGTCGGAACTGAATCTCGGCGCGGGCGAATCAATCGGCAGATATATATACGAGAATGATTTTAAATACAGAGACGCGAGCGTTCTCGCCGCCGCGTACAAAAATCAAATCCCAGCGACGGTTCATATCGGCATAGGCAACGATATAATCCACGAACACCCGAACTGCGACGGCAAAATACTGGGAGAAAGTTCATATACTGACTTTTTGATTTATGCCGAGACAGTCAATAATCTGCAAAACGGCGTGTTTCTAAACTTCGGCTCTGCAGTTACGGGACCCGAAGTATATCTAAAAGCTCTCGCAATGGCGAGAAATACAGCAAAACAGAAAAATCGCGAAATCAATAATATCACGACCGCGGTATTTGATTTACTGCCTATAGAAACAAAAACAAACGGTGAAGATTATAACTCGACCCCTCCGAAAACCGACCCCCGGTATTATTTCAGACCCTGGAAAACGATTCTCGCCAGAACGGTCGCCGACGGAGGCAAAAGCTACTATATTCAGGGAACGCACGATTTAACCCTTCCCGCTCTGGCAAATAAAATCTTTGAAAAAGGAGGAGAATAAATCATGACAATACGCGAACTCGGTGAAAAACTCGCCGGCCCGCCGGAAATTACGATAACCGTTCTGGGAGATTACTGTCTCGACAAATATTTGTATATAGACGAAACGAAAGACGAAAAATCACTCGAAACCGGTTTGACCGCGTATCAGGTCACAAAAAAAGCGCTGTATCCCGGAGCGGCGGGAACCGTCGTAAATAATCTGCGTTCACTCGAAGTCAAGACTCTGTGCGTAGGAGTTATCGGCGAAGACGGCGAGGGATACGAACTTTTAAGCGCCCTGAAAAAAATCGGCGCGGACGCGTCCTATATGCTGACTGACAACCGGCGCTGCACAAGTACGTATACGAAACCGATGAGAAAAAATTCAGAACTAAATCGTCTGGATTTCAAAAACTTTACCCCTATGAGTAAACAAACGGAACAAAAACTAATAGAAAATATTTACGAAGCGGTCTCAAAATCAAACGCCTTAATAATTCTCGACCAGTTCACAGAAGAAAACTGCAACGTAATAAACTCGAATATACGCGAAGAAATCGCGCTTATCGCAGATAAATACCCGGATTTGATTATTTACGCCGATTCAAGGGCTTATATAAATAAATTCAAAAATATTATGGTAAAATGCAATAACCACGAAATAAAAGACAACGGCGGAGTTTTATACGAAAAAAATAAAAAGCCCGTCTTTGTCACGATGGGCGAAAAAGGCTCGCTTGTCTTTGACAAAGACGGCAGTCATGAAATATCCGCAGTAAAAGTCGAAGGCGAAATCGATATATGCGGAGCGGGCGACGCCTGCACCTCGGGAATAGTTCTGGGAATGGCTCTCGGCGCGCCGCCTCAAACGGCGGCGCTGCTGGGCAACATAATCTCGTCAATCACGATAAAGCAAATAGGCGTGACCGGAACTGCGTCAAGAGAGCAAGTCCGGGAAGTCATAGCGGAGTTATAAAATTAATTATTAACTCACCAGGAGTTCGCCCTGTTTATCAGCGCCATTCTGCCGAGCGATTCTCTCCGCTTCTCAAAAACCCCGCGCGCAATAGAATAAGTATGCACCGTTTTATATTCGCCTTTTATATGCATAGAGTTACGCTCGGTTTTCTCGAAAGTCATGCCCGTTTTAAGCATGACTTTCTTCGAGCTTATATTCCCGTCCAGAAATCTCGCCTCGATTTTGTCAAACCCGAAATAATCAAACGCGAAATCCATCACCTGTTCCAGCGCTTCAGTCATCAACCCTCTTCCCCAGTATCTCTTCGACAGAACATATCCTACTTCGCACGTGTTCCTGTTTAAATTGACCGAAGTCAATCCGCAGGTACCTATAAATTTACCGTCGAATTTATATACCAAACCCCAGTCGAAAAACTGCCCCGTCGCGTATTTTTTTCCGACGTCGTCTATATACTCTCTTGTCTCGTCCGTATTTTTATGGGGAACCCACGTTAAAAATCTCGTTACGTCCGAATCGGACGAATACTCGAACATATCTTCGCAGTCGCCGGAATCTATACGCCGGAGTACGAGCCTTCTCGTTTCGAATCTCGGGATATTCGAAAAGGTTTCCCGCAGTTTTTTATTCTTCTGTTCTTTTGTCATATACTTAAATCTCAAAGGAGGTAAAACGCCGGAGTTCCCGCCGTCTTTTTTTACGGCCGCCGGATTTGCAAAATTCAAATTTAAAAACGAAAAAACTTTACTGAACATAATTAATATAACTTAATGTAATTTATATAATCTATAATATTTTTATTTTTTAAAATATTTTACGCATCCGGTCGCAGTAGTATTTTATGTTATCCCATTTTGCGTCCGGCGGGATTCTGTGGTCGGGGCAGGGGATAAACCCTCCCAGTTCGACAAGCGGTCTTAACCGTTCGATTTCTTTGTCGACGGCGTTAAAGTCAAGGGCGAAAACGTTTTTGTTCATTCCTCCGACTCCGAGTATTTCTTTCCCGTATTCTTTTCTCCACGGCTCTATACTCGCTTCCCACGTTCCCACTTCTATCGGGAACATAGTGTTCACGCCGTTTTCGAGCCATATCGGAACAAGCTTGTCTATACAGCCGTCGCAGTCGAGGGAAACTATATCGACCCCGTACTTTTTACCCAAATCCGTGATTTTTTTATAGTGCGGAGCGACGTATCTCTTAAATATTTCAGGATTCACGAGCGGGCCGTTCTTAAAGCATATATCTTCCCAGAAATGCAGAAAATCAGGCTTTATTCCGGATTCAAGAATAATCTTTGCGTTTGAGTAACATAAATTCCCTACTGTGTCTATTATCTCGACATATAAATCCTCGTCGTCCGCATAAAGATAACTCAGCTCTTCAACCCCGAGCATATCGCGAATCGTACCGTACAAGCTGCCGGCGGAAACTCCCGCGGGTCTGTCGGTCAGAGAATCCAGCCTGTCTTTGATTTTCGCGAGTTCTTCAGGAGTCGCGCATCTTTTATCGTCCGGCTGCATTCTCGGCTTATATAACTCTTCCCACGCTTCTCTGCCCGTCATCAAAGTTCCGACGGTCGCGGGAATAGAACTCAACCCCGGTTTTTTTTCCTCGATTAGTCCGTTGCCGTTCTGATGTATTTCAGAACCGTCCGGACGTTTTTCCAAAATCTTATACTCAAACGCGGGCATAAGTCCGTTGTGCGCGCCGTACTGCGAAGTCCAGCAGAAATCCCAGCCGAGCTTCGCGCCGATTATTTTGTCGGTCTCGCTTCCGTCCCAGCAGGTTTCAGATTCTTCTTTTGTTATATGACCTTCCCTATGCCATTTCTGAAGAAGCTCCCCCCAGTATCCGAAATGTACCAAAGGCAGTCTGTCGTATTTTTCATAATTCAGAACGGCCATCGTTCTTTCCCTGTTATTCATAAAAATCTCTCCCGTTATTTTTATTAATTATTAATTATTTTCAAGGCCCTATCAAAATTCTTGCGAGCAGCGAATCTTTATCCAGAATCAAAGTCTTTTCGCTTCCCGTGACAGACGCTTTCGCGGCGTCGAGCCCGCGCATAAAACTGTAAAAATCTTCGCGTCCGGGACCCCTGTACGATTCGGCAAGCAGACGCATATATTCAGACTCGCCCTGTGCTATTATCTCTTCCGCTCTCGCTCTCGCGTCCGAAACGGTTATATTAGCTTCCCTGTCAACTTCGTTCTTGATTATATCCGCTTCTTTTAC
The DNA here is from genome assembly GCA_009777355.1 of Oscillospiraceae bacterium. Classification (GTDB taxonomy): domain Bacteria; phylum Bacillota; class Clostridia; order Oscillospirales; family WRJC01; genus WRJC01. The sequence continues at coordinate 12,575 of WRMA01000026.1, forward strand.
CCCCTCCGCTCTCTCGTATCTCGCAAAACGGTCGCGTTCGGAAATCATACGCTGGAAAACTGCCTGTTCGTTATCGTGAGCCAGCTCGAAACTCTTTATTTTTACGTCTACTATCCTGACGCCCAGACCCTCCGCGTTAGTCTGCGCCATTCCGGTAACGAGCGTGTTTAAATACTCCCTGCTTCTCTCGTCCGCAATCATGCTTTCTAAATCTTCCAAATCTTCGATATCAGTTATATCGGTTATATCTGCTTCTTCTTCAGAGCCTATTATATCGCTCTGCTCAAAAGTGCTTACGATAGTCTGCATCGCGTTGTAACTTATAGCCTCGAGCCTCGCTTCGGCGGCCGTAACGGTTCTCAGCCTTTGATAAAACAGAAGCGGTTTGGAAATCTCCCAGATTATAAAACAGTCCGCGGTCATAGCCTTAGCGTCCGCCGTAAAAACATCGGATTGGGTGATTTCGTAAAATAATTTAGTCTTCGGAAAATACATAACGTCGTCGATTACCGGCACTTTAAAATGCAGCCCCGGAGAATCCACTTCTCTCTCGACTCTCGAAAAACGCACGACCAGAGCGTATTCGTTTTCCTGAACGGTATAAAACAACGAACCGATTATCGAAAGCGCTATAAATCCCAGTATAATAAAACCTATATAGAGCATTACTTTTTTATTAGCCATTTTAATTTATCTCCTTCTAAAAAATATTCTGTATCTGTAAATTATATTATTTTTTCGTTTTTTCTTTGCTTACTTTCTTTTTTTCGTAAAAAAGAAAGTAAGTCTATTCCCCTCTTAAAAAATCGTCCAAAGGATACATCATCGAAACGTCGCTGTTGTCTCCCGCGTTTATAATAACTTTAACCCCCGGCAGAACGGCCTCGAGCATCTCAAAATACATACGCTGCCTGTGTATTCCCGGGTTCTCGCTGTATTCGCCGTACATGGCGTTGAACATCGCGACGAGCATATTCGCTTCGTTTACCCTGTTCGCCCTGACAAATTCCGCGTTCTCTATCAAACGGTTGGCTTCCGCGGCGGCGGCGGGGATTCTTTCGTTTCTGTACGCCTGGGCCTGGTTTCTCGCGGTAGACCTGTCCTGCCTTGCCGTTTCGACTGATTTGAACGCCGCTATGACGTCGGGAGTGGGAGGCTCCGCGTCCTGAATTATAATATTGGTCAGGATTAACCCGATATCATAGGTGCTGTCAAGCTCTTCCCTGATTAATTCCCTGATTTTATTCTGTATTTCAGCCTTGCCCACGGTTAATATAGGGTCGACCCTGTAAGTGCTTATGACGTTTCTTATTTTACTCTGCGCTATGTTTTTTAAGATTTCGTCGGGAACCTGCGAGTTAAACAAATATTTATACGGGTCCGAAATCCTGTACTCCATATAAAAATCTATGTTTACGATATTAAAATCCCCCGTTATCATCTTGCTTTCGCCCGGTATCCTTATTTCAGAATCGGGATGGTAGCCTATCGTCTGACGCAGCGAAACGTTCACGTCGACGAGGGTCGCCCTCTGTATAAACGGTATTTTAAAATGCAGCCCCGCGTCCTTAATGGTCGTAAGCTCGCCGAAAGTGGTGATAACCGCCTGCTGCTGGTCGCTGACCAGATAATAACTCTGAGAAACAAGCATAATCAGAACTATTACCACAACCGCCGTAACCGCCAGATTCTTTATTTTTTTCTGCTGTTTCGGGTCCATATCCGGTTTTTTTACTTCCCAGCCGGTGTTGTTGAAATTCATCGATATTCCTCCTGCTTAATTTTTATTTTTTATTTATAAATATACGCCGATACTATATACTATATATTATAAATCAAAATTAATTATTTTACAATAGTTTTTTTACAGTTTTTCAGATTTTTTATTAAAAATAAAAATATTTTAAAAAATATCTGTTTTACTCTTGATTTATCAGCTCAAAAAGTATATAATTTTTATATGCTTAACGCTTTAAATTTTAGGAGGAAGTATTTTTTGAAAACAAGAAAACAAATATTATGGCTGACCCAGACGGCGCTGTTTCTGGGACTGACCGTCGCGGCGCAGGTTTATATAACCTCTCTGCTGGGCAGTCAGCTCCCCGGACAGCTCGTCGCGGGTTCTCTGGTAAATTTATTTTTGGTTCTGTCAGTTCTGACCCGCGGATTTTTCAGCGGCGCGGCAATCGGCTCGCTCGCGCCTTTTATAGCTTTTTCTCTCGGACGTATGCCCCACTTCTGGATGCTGCCTTTTGTTATACTCGGCAATATCTCAATCGTTTTCGCGTTCTGGCTGATTTGCGGAAAAAATATATCCGGCAAAATTTCCGGGTCTTTTTCAGTAAGATGGGGATTGGCCGCGATTACCGGCTCGGCGCTTAAATTTATAACGCTGTGGCTCGGAGTTACCCGGATATTCGTGAAATTTATTCTGGTAAACGACGCCTCTCTCAATCCCGCGCAAATCGAAAAAATGAGCGCGGTTATAACGCTTAACTTTTCTTTCCCGCAGCTCGCGACGGCTCTTTCCGGCTGCGTTCTCGCCTATATTATATATCCCGTACTGAAAAAAACCGTAATAAAAACAGAGAGCGTGACAAATGCAAAATAATTTTAACGCCGCGGTACTCACTCTCGGCTGCCGCGTAAACCAATACGAAAGCGACTGCATAATATCAGAGTTTATAAATCTCGGATTTAATATAAAAGATTTTAATGATATCTGCGACGTCTATGTAATAAACACCTGTACCGTTACGGCGGCGAGCGATAAAAAATCAAGGCAGATGATACGCCGCGCGAAAAAATTAAACCCGGACGCGCTAATCGCGGTCTGCGGCTGTCTTTCGCAGAGGGAACCGGATATAATACAGGCGGATATTATATTCGGCGCGTCGGAAAAAGTTAAAATACCCCAAACCGCCCTCGATATTTTGACAAATAATAATATTGATGTTATGAAATCGGAAGCGAAACGTGTTAGACCTCCGCCGGAGCTTTACGAAAATATAAACGCTTATAATTCAGAAAAAACCCGCGCCTATATAAAAATTCAGGACGGCTGCGGCGCAAAATGCTCCTACTGTATTATCCCCCAGGTCCGGGGCGGAGTAAAATCGAGAAAATATGCGGATATCTACGCCGAAATCGAACGCTTCGACGCTCTGAATTATCACGAAATCGTCCTGACGGGTATAGAAATCTCGTCCTACGGCAAAGACTTAGAAAATATAGATTTAATAAGCCTTCTCGAAAAGTTAGATTCTGAACAAGATTTAGACAATATAATCTCGATTAGATTAAGTTCTCTCGACCCGTCGGTTATAACGAAGGATTTTATTGACAGATTATCAAAACTAAATAAAATCGCGAATCATTTTCACCTGTCCGTTCAAAGCGGCTCGGCAAAAATATTGAATCTGATGCGGAGAAAATATAATCCGGATACGATTATTAAAAATATAGAGCGCGCAAAAGAAAAAATAAAAGATTTGAATATAACCGCGGATATAATCGCGGGATTCCCCGGAGAAACAAACGAAGATTTTTGCGAAACTATAGAGATTATAAAAATTTTAAATATATATAGAGCGCATATATTTGTTTATTCGAAACGTCCGGGAACCGACGCGGCGGGATTCGACGGTCAGATTGAAGAGAGCGTAAAAAAATCAAGAAGTAAAAAATTATCTGAAGTCTGCGAAAAAATCAGAGAGAAAATTCATGAAAATAATCTGGGAAAAGAATTTGACGTAATTATCGAGGATTATAATAAATCAGGTAAAACAGGGTTTTACACGGCGAAAACAAGAAATTTTTTAGACGTTAAAATAAACGCCTGCGAAGAAGAAAATAACTCGGGGGAAACAAAAAAAATAAAAATAAAAGATTATAATAAAAATTATTTAACAGGAGAAATTATATAAAATGGTTTACAGGATTCTTACCGAAAAAAAAGAAACGCATAATATAGAGGCTCAGAATTTATCCGGCGAAATAAAAAATTTTCTCGGGATTAGTTCGCTTAAAAATTTAAGAATTATAAACAGATACGATATCGAGGGAATCGGCGGAGAGATTTTCGAAAAGTCAAAATATTCCGTTTTTGCAGACCCCGCAACGGATAATATACTCGGGGATTTAAATTCGGAAAGCGGAAATATTATAGTTTTCGCCGCGGAATCTCTGCCCGGACAATACAACCAGAAAGCGGATACGTGCTCGCAGTGTCTGCAGATTTTAACGGGAGATATACGGCCGTTAGTCAGAACGGCTAAAATATACGTTCTCGAATTTAATCCCGGAACAGGGGAACTTGAGACGGATATAAATAAAATAAAAGATTATATTATAAATAAAATCGAATCGCGCGAGGCGGCGCTTGACGAATATCAGACGCTTAAACAGGAATACGATAATATACCCTATACCGTTGAGACAATCGAGAATTTTATAAATTCAGACAGAGACGCTCTCGGGGAATTTTTGAACGATTATTCCCTCGCCATGGATATCGACGATATTTTGTTCTGCCGGGACTATTTTAAAAATTCCGAAAGGCGCGACCCGACGATAACCGAAATACGCATGATAGATACTTACTGGTCGGACCATTGCCGTCATACTACTTTCTTTACTGAAATTACGGACGTTGAAATAGAAGATACGATTGTTGAAAATTCTTTTGAAAATTATCTCGATTTACGCCGCGAGGTCTATAAAGACAAAAATAATAAAAAAAGCGTAACTCTCATGGATATCGCGACTATTGCCGCTAAATATTTAAAAAAACAGGGTAAGCTGGATAATCTCGACGAATCTGACGAAGTGAACGCATGTTCAGTTAAGATTAAAGTAAACGTGAAAGCGGACGGCTTCGAGGAAGACGAAGAGTGGCTTTTGATGTTCAAAAACGAAACGCATAATCATCCGACAGAAATAGAGCCTTTCGGCGGAGCCGCGACTTGTCTGGGCGGCGGCATACGCGACCCCCTTTCGGGACGTTCTTACGTCTATCAGGCGATGAGAATCACCGGCGCGGCGGACCCGCGTCAAAAAACAGAAGATACTCTAAAAGGCAAGCTGCCTCAGTTTAAAATAACAAGAACGGCCGCGGACGGATACAGTTCATACGGAAATCAAATCGGCGCGGCGTCGGGATTGGTTCAGGAAATATATCACGACAATTACGCCGCGAAACGCATGGAGCTCGGCGCGATTGTCGGAGCGGCGCCGAAATCAAGCGTAAAACGCGAAACCCCAATCCCGGGAGACGTTATAATTCTGCTCGGCGGACGCACCGGGCGCGACGGATGCGGCGGAGCTACCGGCTCGTCGAAATCGCAGGATTCGGACTCGCTGACTAAAAGCGGCGCGGAAGTCCAGAAAGGCGACCCCATAGAAGAACGCAAAATCCAGAGGCTGTTCAGGAATCCCGAAACGGCGAGAATGATAAAACGCTGCAACGATTTCGGCGCGGGCGGGGTAAGCGTTGCGATAGGCGAACTCGCCGACAGTATATTAATAGATTTATCTCTTGTTCCGGTAAAATATCCCGGACTCGACGGAACGGAGCTCGCAATATCAGAATCGCAGGAGAGAATGGCGGTCGTCGTTTCGGACGAAGATTCAAACGAATTTATACTCATGGCGAATCTCGAAAATTTAGAAGCTACTAAAGTCGCCGTCGTAACGGACGATAACAGGCTCAAAATGATGTGGAACGGCAGTCTGATATTATCTCTCGACCGCGGGTTTTTAAACTCGAACGGAGCGAAAAAACAAACGCAAGTCAGGGTCGTAAATAAAGACCCGGATAAAATAAAGGATATTTTGAGTATATTATATAATAAAATAAGCGGCGGAGATATAAAACAGGCGTTTATCGATTTACTTTCGGATTTGAATATATGCTCTCAGAAAGGTCTTGCCGAGCAGTTCGATTCGTCGGCGGGAGGAGGAACGGTAGTCTCGCCGTTCGGCGGACGGCACAGGCTTACCCCGTCGCAGTTCATGGCGGCAAAAATCCCGGTGTTAAACGGCGAAACGGATACCTGTTCCGTTATGGCGCACGGATATTCGCCGTATATAAGCGAAATCAGCCCGTACAGGGGCGCGATGTACGCCGTTGTAGAATCAGTCTCTAAATTAATCGCCGCGGGCGTAAATCTTTCGGATATATATCTGTCTTTTCAAGAGTATTTCCCGAGTCCGCAAAATAATCCGGAACGTTTCGGAGCGCCTTTCGAATCGCTTCTGGGAGCGCTCGAAGCGCAGGTAAATCTGGGTCTTGCCGCAATCGGCGGCAAAGACAGTATGTCGGGTTCTTACGCTTATCTCGATGACGACGGCGAAAAAATAAATACAGACGTTCCTCCCGCTCTCGTTTCGTTCGCCGTCGGAACGGCGGATTCGGGGAAAATAGTATCGAACGAGTTTAAGAATAATAATTCTTACGTTTATTTGCTGAAGCCGGATTATAATCCGGACGGGACCGTTGATTTTAAAGATTTGAAAAACTTATATAATTATATAAATAAATTAACGGACGAACGCTTGATTTTATCGTCGTATTCTCTCGGGTTCGGCGGTATAGGAGAGGCCGTGTTTAAGATGTCCGCGGGAAGCGGCATAGGTTTCTCGTTTAACCGGAATATAAGTCAAAAAGAAATTTTCTCTTCTTATTACGGCGCGTTTCTGATAGAAACGAAATCGCCGCTGTCTCACGGCGAACTTCTCGGCGGAACAGATTCTGCGCCGAATATATTTGTAAATAATAACGTTTTAAATCTGAACGAGCTGACTTATAAATGGCTGCTCCCTCTCGAAGGAGTTTTCGAAACGGGTCTGCATAAAATAAAAGACGCTCTATTAACTAAAATACCCAAAATAGAATATAATACCAGACCGTCTCCGTCCGTTCCCGTTTTCTATAACAGCGACGATAATAATTATAACGGATATAATCCCGTAAGCTTAAACTTCGCGAAGCCGAGAGTCTTGATTCCGGTTTTCCCCGGAACGAACGGCGAATATGAAACGGCGAAACAGTTTGAGTCCGCGGGAGGAATGAGCGATATATTTGTTTTCGCGAACATGAATCCCGGGATTTTAAAAGAATCTATAGAAAATCTCGCCGAAAAGATATCAGAGTGTCAGATATTTGCAATCTCCGGAGGGTCTTCGGGCGGCGGCGAACCGGTCGGCTCGGGAAAACTTGCGGCGGCAATTCTGAAAAATCCGAAAATAACAGAATCGGTGAGAAATTTGTTATTTAAAAGAAACGGACTGATTTTGGGGTTGGGCGGCGGTTTTCAGGCTCTCGTAAAATCGGGGCTTCTGCCTTACGGCGATATAAGAGAAACCGAAGGCGGCTTGTCTTTGAGTATAAATAAAATCGGCAGATATCAGGCGTATATGACTTATACCAGAATCGCGTCGGTGAACAGTCCGTGGTTTATAAATACTAACGCCGGCGATATTCACGCGCTGCCCGTATCGTACGGGGAGGGGAGGGTATGCGTAAATCCTGAAGAATTTGATAATTTGATTAAAAACGGTCAAATCGCGTCGCAGTACTGCGATTTGGACGGAGAGCCGACGATGCACCCGTATTATAACCCCGGCTCGTCTGAATACGCAATCGAGGGAATATTCAGCCCGGACGGCAGAATACTCGGTAAAATGGGGCATAACGAAAGAATGGGCGCGAATGTTATGAAAAATATACCCGGAAATAAAAGCCAGATGGTCTTTTTGTCGGGCGTAAGATATTTCAAGTAAATTTTTATAAAATTAAAAATAAATATACGGA
>WRMA01000027.1 GCA_009777355.1 Oscillospiraceae bacterium
CCGGGATATTTTCTTCTCCGGAGGGAGAATCCCCGAGAGATATGTCCGGACTCCGGACTCCCGGATTTAAAGCCGTAAAAATAAATACGAGAGAAATCAGAATTACGCCTAACCCTCCGGCGCAAGAAAACAGTAATTTTTTAGACGAGGTTATTTTTGAAAATAATCCTGACAGAACAGATAAAATTTTTGAAAGCGTTTCTTTTATTCTATTTATTTTGTTCATAATTTTTATTTTCACATCTCCAATTTTTTAAATTTAAAAATAATTTTTCAACCCGAGAAGCCCGCGTATTTTAACTATATATAAATTAATAATTACCGACATAGCAATATCATACAACAAAAACGCGGAATTTGCAACAGCAAAAACGATAATTTTAAAATTACCTAAAAATTTATATAAATTATCGCCGTCGGCGGGGGGTAAAAACCCCGTATCGGATAAAAAACCGAGAGAAACTATCAGAAACGCTAAAAATATATTGAACATACTGAACTTAACGCTCCAGGATATAAAACCGTGAAATCTTTCGGCCGACGCCTTAAACATCGGATAAACCCCGCCGAAGAATATAAAAATCAATACCGGATATTTATCCGGCAGAACAAGAAGCGAAAATAACGATATCGTAAAATATATTAGAACGGGATAATATCCCCGGAGCTCTATTACCGCGGTAACTACGGCGAATCCGGCGAGAGCCGCCGCGAAAATATCCGGGATTCGTATAAAAGAACCGGCGGCGAGGATAACGGCCCCCAAAGCCGACAGCAAAGCCGACGCGGCGATTTTTTTTGCGCTCATAAAAAATATAAAACCCTTTATTTGATTATTTATTACTCCGACTTATATATATTTTAACGCGATAATATTTCCTGAAAAATCTGATTTTGTAAATAATTCATAAATATTTAAAATAAATTATATTATGTTATTTTATTTGTGGTATAATTATAACAGGGCGTTTAAAATAAAAATTTAAATCTAATTAAAAATAAAAGGAAATATAAATATTATGATAAAAAGTATGACCGGTTTCGGACGTTTCAGGGAAGCGGGGGAAGCGAGAGAAATACTCGCCGAAATAAAAAGCATAAACGGCAGATATCTGGATATTTACGTGAGAGTCCCGAAAATACACGGGTTTCTCGAGGATAAAATAAAGCGCGAGGCGGCAAAGTTTATCTCCCGGGGGAAAGCCGAAATATATATAGGCATAGACAATATAACCGAAGACAATATAAAAATCACTCTGAATAAATCTTATCTCGATAATTATATCGATATTCTGCATACGATAAGGGAAGATTATAATCTGCCCGACGATATAACGACGATGAGAATAGCTCAGAACCGGGATATATACAACGTAGAAAAACTCGAGGAGGACGAAGAGGCTCTGTGGCAGTCGGTCAGAACCGCGCTGATAAAGGCGTTCGGGGAATTTAACAATATGCGCGAATCGGAAGGGGAGAAGCTTCTCGAGGATATGCTGGGGCGTATAAAAAAATGCGGGGAAGTCGCGGACGAAATAAATATTTTATCGGATAACTGCAAAGAGAATTATTACGAAACGTTTAAACAGAAGTTAAAAGATATAATAGGCGAGGTGGTAATCGACGAGAGCCGGATTATAACCGAGGCCGCGATATACGCCGACAAGATTTCAATCGCCGAGGAAATCGTCAGATTAAAGAGCCATTTCTCGCAGTTTGAAAAAATAGTGAGGGAAAACGCCCCCGTCGGCAGGAAACTGGATTTTCTCGTTCAGGAAATCAATCGCGAAATCAACACAATCGGCTCGAAATCCCTCGACGTGGAAATAACGAACAGGGTTATAGAAATAAAGAGCGACATAGAAAAAATACGCGAACAAATCCAGAATATAGAATAAAAAGCGGGTGAGGCAAAATGCTTGTAAACGTAGGATTCGGCAATATGGTAAACAAAGACAGGATTATAGCGGTCGTGAGTCCGGAGACCGCGCCGGTTAAACGTCTCGTTCAGGACGCGAAGGACGGCGGCAGGGCCGTCGACGCGACGCGCGGCAGACGGACGAGGTCGGTGATTATAACCGACAGCGACCATGTGATTTTGTCGGCGGTGCAGTGTGAAACTATTGCGAACAGATACGCGGGACGCGATGAAACAGGGGAAGATAAAAATAATGAATACTAATATCAATAACGGCAAGCTGATTATAATATCGGGACCCGCGGGCAGCGGGAAGAGCACCGTCTTAAAAGAACTGTTTAAATATCCCGGTTATAAATATTCAGTCTCGGCGACCACGAGAAAACCGAGGGAAACGGAAATAGACGGCAGAGATTATTATTTTTTGACGAGAGAAGAGTTCTTTAAGAAAATATCGGACGGGGAAATACTCGAACACATAGAGTATTCGGGCAATTATTACGGCACTCCGAGAGAACCCGTGGAAAAAATGCTGGAAGAAAAATATAACGTAATACTCGAAATAGACGTAATAGGCGCGCTTAATATAAAAGAAAAATTTCCCGGAGCGGTGATGATTTTCCTTAGTCCTCCTACTTTTGCCGAAGAAGAAAGCCGATTAAGAAGCCGCGCGACGGAATCCGAAGAATTTATACTTAAAAGGCTTGCCAGAGGAAAACAGGAAGTGGAATATATATATAAATACGATTATCTCGTGTTAAATCAAACGGATATGCAGGAGATTACGGCGTATAATATAAACTGCATAGCCGAAGCCGAGAAATACAGGATGAACGAAAAAAAAGCGTCGGAATTTTTGAAAAGTTTTTTTAATTAAATAAATATAAAATATTAAAATATAAAATCAGAATGGAGTTTTTTTTATGATTTTCCCGTCGATAGAACAGTTAACCAAAAATACGTATAACAGATACGAGCTCGTTATCGCAACGGCGAAAGCGGCAAGGATTATTACGGACGACCTAAACGAACAAAAAGAGGAAGCGGAAAGAAACGCGGGATTTAAAGAACCGGGAACAAACGACAAAATGAACCAAATCCAAAAAGAAATAAAAGATTTCCCCGAGGAAAAACCGGTGAAATCGGCAATCCAGAAAATCTTTGAGGGCGAGTTTCTAATAATCGCGGAGTAGGATTTATGAACGAAAAATGCTATGCCGGAGTTTATATTCTGGACGCGGCTTACCAATTCGATAAAATCTATGATTATTATATGGACGAGGAAACAAGGAGCAAAGCCGGACGGGGGAATTATATTATCGTTCCGTTCGGCGGAGGAAATAAAAGAAGGACCGGAATAATCTGGGAGGTTAAAGATTCGACGGACGCTGAAAAAACGAAACCGGCCGATAAAATAATCGAGGTTCCCGCGTTAAGCGAGGAACAGCTCGGGCTCGCCGTATTTCTCAAAGAGAATACTTTCTGCGCTATAGGCGAGGCTCTCAAGGTTATTGCCCCGACGGGTTTAAAAACGGGGATTACCGTGAGATATTCTATTAACACGGATAAGTTTCTCGCGGACGACTTATACGAAAACACAAGCGAGAAAATGCGGGTGGTGCTGAATCATCTGGCTTCGCAGAACGCGACGTCCGAAAGCTTAAAAGAAGAGTTCGGGGGTAATATATCCCATGTTATGGCCACTCTGGTGAAAAACGGCTATGTCGCCGAAGAAATAACCCCCGAAAGGATAGTTAAAGAAAAGTTTGCGAAATACGCTTCTCTCAATCATGAAAAATACGAATCGGAGCTGTTAGGCAATCCGAAAGCCCTGACCGAACGCCAGCATAAGGCGGCGGAGTTTCTGGCCGCCAACGGCGACGCGCCGGCGGCCGAAATACTCGAAGAGCTTGAAATAAGCATGAGCGTTTTAAACGCGCTCGAAAAGAAAAAGATAATAGAAATATACGAGAAGGAGATTTTCAGGGATTCGTCCGAAGATTACGAGGGCTTGCGGAATACGGCCGAACCGGAGTTTATTCTGTCCGGAAGTCAGAAGGCGGCGTTCGGCGAACTGCTGGATTTATATAAAAACAAACGCCCGTGCGCCGCTCTTCTTCACGGAGTGACGGGCAGCGGCAAAACTCACGTTATCAAGGCTTTAATCGACGAAGTAATCGCCGAAGGGAAGCAAGTTATAATGCTCGTTCCCGAAATCGCCCTTACGCCTCAGAGTATAATATTTTTTAAGAATTATTATAAAGACAGGGTGAAAGTCCTGCACTCGTCGCTCTCCGCGGGAGAGAAATTCGACACGCAGCGCAGAATAAAAAACGGCGAAATCGATTTGGTCGTCGGAACGAGGTCCGCCGTTTTCGCTCCGTTTAAAAATCTGGGGCTTATTATAATAGACGAAGAGCACGAGCACACTTACAAGTCCGAACAGAAGCCTTATTATCACGCGAGAGAAGTCGCAAGGTTCAGGTGCGCGAAAAATAACGCCATGATGATTCTATCGTCGGCGACGCCGCTGATAGAGAGTTATTACAAAGCCGAAAATAAAATTTATAATTTAATAAAGCTGGACGGCAGATATAACGAATCTGAACTGCCGGAAATTATAATCGCGGATATGAGATACGACGAACCCGAAAATAAAATGCTTTTTCTGAGCGCCGCCCTCCGGAACGAAATCGCGGAGAATCTCAAAAACAAGGAACAGACTATTATATTTCAGAACCGTCGGGGATATTATAATTTTATATCGTGCCGCTCGTGCGGCGAAACCGTAATGTGTCCGAACTGCACTATATCGCTTAAACTTCACGCCGAGGATAAAAACAAGACAAAAACGGATAAATTCAGGAGAACCCCGTCTAAACTGGTCTGCCATTACTGCGGACATACCGAAGAAGTTGAAACTTTATGCAAAAAATGCGGCAGCGATAAATTATTGAATTTCGGTTCAGGCACGCAGAAATGCGAGGACGATTTGGGAGAGATTTTCCCCGAAGCGGAAATCATACGCATGGATTCCGACTCGGTCTCGGGAAAAAATTCCCACATGAGAATATTAAACAGCGTAAAAAACGAAGAAGCGGATATATTAATCGGCACCCAAATGGTAACCAAAGGGCATAATTTTAAGAACGTGACTCTCTCCGGGATATTATACGCGGACCAGGGATTATTTCTGGACGACTACCGTTCAAACGAGAGGACTTTCGAGACGATAGTCCAGGTTGCGGGCAGAGCGGGGAGATACGAGAAAAACGGCAGAGCGGTAATACAGACGTATAATCCGGATAACGAGATAATAAAATACGCGGTGAATCAGGATTACGAAAAGTTTTACGGAAAAGAAATCAAATTGAGAAAAGCGGCAGTTTTCCCTCCGTTCTGCGACATATGCGTTATAAACATAATATCGGAATACGAGAACGAGGCGGCGTCTACGGCAAAAAAAACCGGGGAAGCGTTAAGAAAATGCATGAACGGGGATTACAGAGACGTAAAGGCGATAGTGTTCGGAGCGTTCCCCGCGAATATATACAGGCTAAACAGAAGTTTCAGAATGAGATTTATAATAAAATGCAGGTTAAACAAACGGACGAAAGAAATGCTCTCCGTTATTCTGACGGATATAAATAAACAGACGACGAAGAAAGTCTCTGTGAATATAGACGTGAACCCGAATATGATATAAAGGAGGCGCAACGGCGTTTTGAGTAAAACAGATAAAATGAAAGCGCGTTTATTAAGCGAACCGAAGGACTATACTTTTGAAGAATTGGAAAGTTTGCTGAAAAAATTAGGATTTATGTTAAATAATCAGGGAAAGACAAGCGGTTCGGCTGTAAAGTTCATAGATAATAAAAGTCAAAATACGATAAACCTGCATAAACCTCACCCGTCGCCGGTATTAAAAAGATATTTAATAAAATATATAATTTCAGAATTAAAAAAAGGGGGGTATCTTAGTGACAGATAATATGCTTGAATATAAAGATTTTTACGGAAGCGTCGAATATTCTGCGGAAGACGAATGTTTTCACGGCAAAATTGTCGGGATAGCAGACCTCGTTACTTTTGAAGGCGACAGCATAGTCTCGCTTCGGGAGGGGTTTCGCGAAATGGTCGACGGTTATATTGAAGACTGTAAAATACTCGGTAAAAATCCTTTAAAAAAATACGAAGGAACTTTTAACGTGGTTATCCCGCCGGAACTTCACAGGGAAGCGGCTATAGCGGCCGGCAAAAGAGGGATATCGCTGAACGATTTCGTGAAAAAAGCTATATCAAGCGAGTTATATATATAAAAAAACTTTAAGGAGATAAAAAATTTTGGCGATACTGAATATATTAAAAGAAGATAAAGATTTAGGCGATTTGCGTAAAAAATCAAAGCCGGTTGAAAAAATAAACAAAAGAATTACGCTTCTGCTTGACGATATGCGCGAAACGCTCAAAAACGCCGGGGGAGTGGGTCTCGCCGCTCCCCAGGTCGGGGTTCTGAGGCGCGTCGTAATAATAGAAATCGAGGACGGCGGCTTAATCGAGATGATAAACCCCGAGATTATATACTCCGGCGGAGAACAGGAAGAAGTCGAGGGCTGTCTGTCTTCGCCCGGAAAATTCGCGATTCTTATCAGACCGGAGAGCGTTAAAGTCGCGTATCTGGACAGAAACGGCGAAAAACAGGAAAAAGAAGGGACGGAGCTTCTCGCGAGGGCGTTCTGCCATGAGATTGACCATTTAGACGGCGTTTTATGTTTCGATAACGCAAAACGCATATTAACGCAGGAAGAATACGACGAGTTGAACAGAGAAGAAGAGGCGGATTAAATTATTTTATGAGAATATTATTTATGGGAACGCCCGAATTTGCAAAAATTTCGCTTGAATATTTAGTCAAGAATAAATTCGACGTTATCGGGGTTATAACCCAGCCGGATAAACCCGCGGGCAGAAAAATGATTCTGACCCCGCCTCCCGTAAAAGAATACGCGGTAAGCGAGAATATTAGCGTCTATCAGCCGCAGAGTTTAAGAACGGAAGAGTTTTTTGACCTGCTTAAAGAAATTGACCCGGATATAATAACGGTCGTCGCTTACGGGAAAATGCTGCCGAAAAATATCCTGGATTTTACTGATAATAATATTAATAATAAATACGGCTGCGTAAACGTCCATGCGTCGCTTCTGCCGAAATACAGGGGAGCTTCGCAGATTAACGCCGCTATTATAAACGGCGAAAAAACTACGGGGATTACGACTATTTACATGGACGAGGGCTGCGACACGGGAGATATGATACTTAAAGAATCGATAGAAATCGACGAAAACGAAACGTTCGGCGAACTTTGCGGCAGACTGGCGGATTTGGGAGGCAGGTTACTTGTCGAAACTCTCGGACAAATAAAAGACGGGACTGCAAAACGAGAGAAACAGCCGGATTTAACAGAATATGACGGAACTTACGCGCATAAACCGGACGATAATATGCGCGAAATCGACTGGAGTAAACCGGTCAAAGATATTCACGACCAAATACGGGGATTATCCCCCGTTCCGGCGGCTTTTACCCGGCTTAACGGCAAAAAATTAAAAATATATAAATCCGAAATAGAAAAAACGGACAGGACGGACGGCGGAGTTTTGAAAATACTCGAGCTCCAGCTTGAGGGCGGCAGAAGAATGGCCGCTAAAGATTTTTTAAACGGCAATAAATTTGCGGAAAGAACAATATCGGAATGGGGAGTAAAAATTTAAATATAAATAACATAAACGTAAGGGAAGCGTGCCTTAAATCTCTTGTAGATTACGGGAAAAATCAAAAATATTCAAATATAGAATTAAATTCTGCGCTTAATAAATATAATTTCGACGATTTAAACAGAAGTTTTTTCACGAAATTATTTTACGGGGTAATAGAAAAAAAACTGACTCTCGATTTTTATATAGACGCTTTAAGCCATAAAAAAAACAAAGACCCGAGGGTTTTGAATATACTGCGGATGGGTTTGTATCAGTTTATATATATGGATAAAGTTCCCGACGGCGCGGCTTGCGGCGAAAGCGTAAATCTCGCGAAGAAATTAAAAAATCAACAGGCGGCCGGATATATAAACGCAATTTTGAGGAATTTTTTGAGAAACAGGGAAGAATTAGAGGAAAAATTAAACCGTTTAAATAATTTGGAAATAAAATATTCATGTTCTTCTGATATCATAAAAATCTGGGAAGAAAGTTACGGATTAGAAACAGCGGAAAAAATTCTGAAATCGAGCGTTGAAAACTGCGGGATGACCCTCGCGGCAAACGCTCTGAAAATATCGGCGGAAGATTATTTTGATAAATTAAATAATAATAATATAGAAGTCGAGAGAACTGAAATATCGCCGCATGGAATAATCATAAAAGATAATATTCCCGTAAAAAAAATATACGGGTTTGAAGAGGGGCTGTTTTTCGTTCAGGACGAGGCGTCGCAGATTTGCGCTCTCGAAACCGGAGCGAAACCCGGGGATTTGGTTTTTGACTGCTGCGCCGCTCCCGGAGGAAAAAGTTTTTTTATCGCGGGCAACATGATGAAAAATAAAGGCGCGATTATCTGTCTTGACATTCACGGAAACAAGCTTGGTTTAATAAATAGTTCCGCGAAACGTCTCGGGATTGATATTATCGAAACGTACGAACAAGACGTTTCTGTTAAATTTAATAAGTTTAATATAAATTCCGCCGACGTCGTTCTGTGCGACGTTCCGTGTTCGGGGCTGGGAGTTATAAGCAAAAAGCCGGAAATTAAATATAAATCAATCGGAGAAATATCAAAACTGCCGAAAGTCCAGTTTGAAATATTATCGGAATGTTCAAATTACGTTAAACCCGGAGGAACTCTCGTTTATTCCACGTGTACCCTCAATAAAAAAGAAAACGAAGAAATAATAGAAAAATTTTTGGGAACGAATAAAAATTTCGAGTGTATCAATATAAAAACTTTTTTTCCGTTTGAACGGAAAATCGACGGTTTTTTTCTTGCAAAAATGAAACGGATTGGTGTATAATAGATATAAATATAGAAATAAACGGGAAAATCGATTTGCTCTCCCTGACAAAAACAGAGTTAAGGGAGTTTATGAAAAATAAATTGAATACCGAAGCGTTCAGGGCGGACCAGATATACTCATGGATTTATAGAAACGCGGGGGAAGCTGATTTTTCCGGGATGAGCGATATTTCAAAAGCGCATCGGAAAATATTCGGCGAAAATTTATATATAGGCAGACTTGAAATATTAAAAAAGCAGGTTTCAAGAGACGGAACGGTTAAATATCTTTTCGGGCTTCACGATAAAAACGCGGTTGAAAGCGTCTTTATGAAATATAAACACGGGAACACGCTCTGCGTCTCGACTCAGGCGGGGTGCAGAATGGCCTGCGTTTTCTGCGACTCGGCAACCGGCGGACTCAGCCGGAATCTCCTGCCCTCGGAAATGCTGCTGCAGGTCATGAGCGCGCAGAGGGATATGAACGTCAGGATATCGAACGTCGTTTTAATGGGCATAGGCGAGCCTCTGGATAATTTTGAGAATGTTATAAAATTTCTTGAACTGGTTAATTCAAAAGACGGACTGAATATAGGATACAGGCATATATCGGTCTCGACCTGCGGACTCGTCGATAAGATAAATAGATTAAGAGATATAAATATTCCGGTGACTTTGTCAGTTTCGCTGCACGCGCCGAACGATATAATCAGAAGCGGACTCATGCCGGTTAATAATAAATACGGCGTCGATGAATTACTGAAATCGTGCAAAGATTACGCGGATTTTACCAAACGGAGAATATCTTTCGAGTATGTTTTAATTAATAATATAAACGATTCGAGAGAAAACGCGAGGGAACTGGCGCTCAAAATCAAAAATATTCTGTGTCATGTGAATCTTATATTAATCAACAGGGTTCCGGGAGGGAATTTCTCGCCTCCCAATGCGAAAAGAGCGGAAGAGTTCCGGAAAACCCTCGAAGCTTCCGGCATAAACGCGACGTTCAGGAGAAAATGCGGAGACGATATAAACGCCGCGTGCGGACAGCTTAGAAAAAAATCTGATATTTTTTAATGTAAATATATAAAAACAAAGGCAAAGAATTTCAAAAAAACAGGGGATGAATCGAGTATGGCTGTAATTATAACGGGAAAAACAAACACGGGTATAAAAAGAAGCGCGAAAGCGAACGAGGACAGTTTTTACGCGGATAAAATCAACGGCGTCTGCCTTGCGGTGGTATGCGACGGCGTGGGAGGCGCGAGAGGCGGCAATATCGCGAGCTCTCTCGCGGTCAAGTCTTTCGTCGAGACCGTGACCCGGTCTCTGGAAAATTCTCCCGCTTCCAAGTCGAACAGCTACAGGGAGATTCTGTTCGCCGCGGTCGCGAGAGCGAACGACGCGGTGTTCTCAGCCGCAAAAGACAATTTCGAGCTGGAGGGAATGGGTACGACGATGGTCGCCTGCCTGTTCGACGGAAGGGAATATTACGCGATAAACGTCGGCGACAGCAGAATGTATCTCATAGACGACAAAAATACCGTCATGAACCAAATCACGAAAGACCATTCGCTCGTTCAGGAAATGGTCGACAGCGGGGTTATGACGAAAGAACAGGCCGAAAAATCGCCTAACAAAAATATTATAACCCGGGTTCTCGGGCACGACGACGTGGTAAACGCGGATTTATACGTGAGCAAATACGAATCCGGCATATTTTTACTGTGTTCGGACGGTCTTCACGATTACGTCGGCGCGGGGGATATCGCGAGATATATTTCGCATTACGACGACATAGACCACTGTATCGACGAGCTTATAACAAAAGCGAACGACAACGGAGGGGGGGATAACATAACGGCGGTGATAATCAAACCGTGAGCCTGATAATTTGTGAATTATTATGAGTTACGCGGAGAGATTCCGGCGCGGTACAAAAATAAATACAAACACAAAGAGAGTTTTTATATTGGTATGAACAGTTATGAAAGTTTAATAAACGTAATGCTTGACGGAAGATATAAACTTACCAGGATAATCGGCGCGGGCGGAATGGCCGTCGTTTACGAGGCGGACGATTTGTCTATGAACAGAAAAGTCGCGGTAAAAATGCTCAAGGACGAAATCAGGGAGGATATACAGGAAGTCAAGCGTTTCGTAAACGAATCGAGAGCCGTCGCCATGCTTTCGCATCCGAATATAGTGCATATTTACGACGTTTCGCTAAAGAATACCGTAAACGGGCAGTATATCGTGATGGAACTGATAGACGGCATAACGCTTAAAGATTATATAATAGAAAAAGGCAGGCTGAGCTGGAGGGAAACGGTTTCTTACGCGGAGAAGATACTGAACGCGCTTAACCACGCGCACGGCAGGGGGATAATCCACCGTGACGTCAAGCCGCAGAATATTATGCTGCTGAAAAACGGAAATCTTAAAATCACGGATTTCGGCATAGCGAAAATGCAGGGAAGCGAGCCTCTGACTATGACGGACAAAGCCATAGGCACGGTGCATTATATAAGCCCGGAACAGGCGAACGGCACGGGAGTCACGAACGTAAGCGACATATATTCTGTCGGGGTGCTTATTTATGAGATGACCACGGGCAGACTGCCTTTTGAAGGCGACACCGCAATAAACGTCGCAATGAAGCAAATCAGCGAAATCCCGAAAAACCCCCGCGAAATAAACCGGGAAATCCCCAAGGGGCTCTCGCAGATAATTCTCAAGGCGATGAACAAATCCCCGAAGGACAGATATCAGAACGCGGGGGAGATGATAAAACAGCTGAGCATATTATTCGCGAACCCCGCGACGGTTTTCAATAATATAATAGATACCGTAAGCAGTCTGAATAATATAAATAATTCGAATAATTTGAATCAAAACGGTTCAAATCTTCCCGTCGCCGTAAACGGCGGCAGGAAAACCGGCGCGTCTTTGCCCGACAATAATCCCGTCGGTAGTATAAAAGGCGGCGTAAAAACGGAAATAACTCCTGCGGGCAACGATAAAATCCGCGATATAGATAAGATAAAAGTCAAAATCGACGAGGACGAAATGCGCCGGAGAGGGCGCAATTCAAAAAAGGGCGTAAGACGAAGGAGCAGCCGGTCGTGGCTGCCGATTATATCCGGAGCGACTATCGCGTTCCTTATAGTTACGGGCGTGAGCATTTTTAATATTATACTGCTTTTTATGGATAACGCGTTTGTCAATCCGTCGAACGAAACCGTGGTGATAGGCGATTATACCGGAAAATTATATAATAATAATTTGATATCCGAAATGGAGCGGGAGCGCCTGGTTCCGGGCAATATAACTTACGCGACGAACGACAGCGTCGGCGCGGGAAGAATAATCTCGCAGCTTCCCGAACCCGAAGAGGTGAGAAGGTTCCGGAGCGGTACGGATAAAATCCCGGTGAATTTCGTTATAAGCCAGGGAAGGGATACTTATATAGTCGAGGACTGGACCGTAAGGGAATTCAGGGAAGCCGAGATTCTGTTAAGGTCGAAGCGTATCAGCCTTGAAAGAATAGACCAGTCCCACGATACGATACCGAGCGGGTTTATAATATATACGGAGCCGTCCGAGGGAACTATAATGAACACGGGCGACGTCATTCATATTTACGTGAGTACCGGTCAGGAGATAAGAAGGGTTATCATGCCGGGCGTCGTAGGCGAAACTGAAGAAAACGCGAGAAGGATTCTGGCGGAATCTGATATAGCCATAAGAAGAATAGACGCGGAATATTCTGAAGTCGTACCCGCGGGGCGTATAATAGAACAGGATATAGTTCCGTTCAGGGAAGTTCCGGCAAAGTCTACGAGAGTGGTCCTCAAAATAAGTCTCGGTCCCAGGGGCGGCGATACTGCCGGTATTGCCGGCGCTGAATAATTAAAGAAAAATTATACGGGGGTGAATTTTTGACGGGAAGAATAATAAAAGGCGTGAGGGATTTCTTCGACGTGTACGTCGAGGAAGAGGGGGAATATAAAGATAAAGTAATCGCCTGCAATTCAAAGGGGGCTTTCAGAAAAGACGGCGTCAGGTTAAAACCCCTCGCCGGGGATATCGCGGAGATAGAAATCAATTATAATCAGAAAGACAAAAACGAAAACTGGGGAGTAATAAAGAAAATCGCCGGAAGAAAAAATTTTCTGGCGCGTCCTCCCCTTGCGAACCTCGATATTTTATTTATAGTTACGTCGGTAAGGCATCCGTCTCCGTCGTACTTTTTTATTGATAAACTCACGGTTACGGCGGTCGAAAATAATATAACCCCGGTTATAATTATAAATAAAACGGATTTAGACCCGGAGAATAACGAAATATATGATATATATTCTAAAACGGGATTCAGGACGATTAAGGCAAGCGCGGAGTTAAGAACCGGCTTCGAAGAAATAAGAGAAGAGATGGGGGATAAGATATGCGCGTTCGCGGGTTCTTCCGGGGCGGGGAAGTCGAGTATCCTGAACGGCCTGTTTAATAATTTAAAATTAGAGGTCGGGGAATTGAGCGGAAAAATCGAGAGGGGAAAGCATACGACGAGAACGGTCGAGCTGTTCAGAAACGAACTCGGGGGGTACGCCGCGGACACTCCCGGGTTCGGCGCCCTCGATTTTGAGAATTACGATAAAAATAATATTATACTGGAGGAAAATCTCGCGCTTAATTTCCCCGATTTTGAGAAATACGCGTCCGGCTGCAAATACGGAGGCTGCGCGCACACGAAAGAAGAGGGCTGCAGAATTATAGAAGCGGTGAAAAACGGGGAGATATCAAAATCGAGACACGAGAGTTATAGCGCGATTTATGATATATTAAAAAATTTAAATAAAAATAAAAAGGCGGGGAAATAAAATTATATTTAAAAAATTCATAGAAATTAAATAAAAAATACTTGAAAAATTAATCATAAACGTGATATATTTAGAGTAAAGTAGTAATGCGGAGAAACTCCGCATACGGGTTATAGTATTATAATATTATAATTTTTAATTTAATTTATTTAATTTCAGAAACGGAGAGTAATTTATGAAAATCAAAAATCTTAAAAAAATCCTGGCGCTGACGGTAGTATGCGTCATGCTCGCGGCGGTTCTGACCGCCTGCGGCGCGGAACACAAGGACTGGGAAGAAATCGGACCTAACGGGAAAATGGTGATAGGCATTACTTATTATCCTCCCATGAACTATCTGGACGAAAACGGCGAGCTTACGGGATTCGAAACCGAGTTCGCGAAGGCGGTGTGCGAAATACTGGAGATTGAAGCGGAATTTATAGAGATTGACTGGAACGCGAAAGAAACCGAGCTTAAAGCCAAAAACATAGACGCCGTATGGAACGGTATGACAATCACTCCCGAGCGCGCCGAAGAAATGGATATTTCTACGCCGTATCTCAGAAACAGTCAGGTTATCGTCGTCAGAGCCGAAGACGGGGAAAAATATAAAAATCCCACGGCCGACGATTTAGAGGGCGTCGCCCTCGTCGCGGAAGCCGGCTCGACCCTCGAAAACGTGGTGCTGAACAACGATTTGTTCGAAAAAGCAAGGGCGACGTACACTCCCATAGACAAACAGGCGACGGGACTGCTTGAAGTACAGGCGGGAACTGCCGATATGACCGTTATAGATTTGATAATGGCCGAAGAGCTTATAAAACCCGGTACGGCTTACGAAGATTTGACGTTTATTGAAATCGGTTTAAAGGAAGAGTTCGGCATAGCTTTCCGTAAGAACAGCCCGGACACTCTCGATAAGGTCAACGGCGCTATCAGACAGTTACTGGCAAACGGGAAACTTCTGGAAATCGCGGAAAAATACGACCTGGCGGATTCGCTTATAAAATAAATAAAATTTTAAATAAATTCAAAATTAAATTTACAGGGGCGGGAAAATCCCGCTCCTGAATTTATAAATTTATTATATATATTTTTTTATATTTTTTACATAAGGTGCTTGAAATAATGCTGATGAATCTGCTTGAATGGTTGGAACAGAGCAAATTACTCGAAGTCACGCAAAATTTAGTCAGGGGTCTCGGGCAGAACGCCGTAATATTTTTTGTGACGCTCGCTTTCTCGCTGCCTCTGGGCATGGTCGTGACTTTCGGGGCTATGTCGAAATTTTACCCGTTGAGATGGCTGTGCAAGATTTTAATATGGGTCGTGAGGGGCTCGCCGCTTCTTTTGCAGCTCTATATTGTTTTTTATGTTCCCGGGCTTATTTTTAATATGCCCATGCGCAACAGGATTCTGGCCGCTCTAATCGCCTTTGTTATAAACTACTCTATGTATTTCGCCGAAATCTACAGGGGAGCTCTCGAAAATATCCCGAAAGGTCAGTTTGAGGCGGGCAAAGTTCTCGGACTTTCAAAAACCCAGGTGTTTTTCCACGTTATTTTATTTCAGGTCGTAAAACGCATAACCGCGCCAATCGGCAACGAAGTAATCACGCTTGTGAAAGACACGTCTCTCGCAAGAGTTATAGCCGTGCAGGAAATATTGATGCACGCGACGAGATATACGGCGTACGGTCTTATCTGGCCTTTGTTTTATACCCTCGTGTTTTTCCTGGCCGCGACGGCTTTAATAACTCTGCTGTTTGAATATCTCGAAAGGAGGGTCTCCCGTGCTGTCGGTGAATAATTTATGCAAGTCTTACGGCTCTGTCAAAGCTCTCGACGACGTGAGCTTTAATTTAGAAAAAGGCGGAACTCTCGCGGTTATCGGACCGTCGGGAGGAGGTAAATCGACTCTGTTAAGAGTTTTAAACGGTCTTGAAACCCCCGACTCGGGAAGTATAGTTTTCCCTGAAAATCCGGACGGCAAGGGAACTTTCGGTCTTGTTTTTCAGGATTATAATTTATTTCCCCAGTATACCGTTATGGGAAATATCACTCTTGCGCCGAAGCTCATGAAAAAAAATACCAAGACGGAGATTTATGCTCAGGCTGAGGAAATACTCTCGAAAGTGGGTTTGTCAGAGAAAAAAAATAATTATCCGTCGCAGTTAAGCGGCGGACAAAAACAGAGGACGGCAATAGCGAGGGCGTTAATGCTGAAGCCTGATATTTTATGCTTCGACGAGCCGACTTCCGCTCTTGACCCGAAGCTTACGGACGAAATAGTAACTATGCTTAAAGAATTAAAAGGCGAACAGACGATTATAATAGTAACGCACGACATGGACGTTATGCGCGAGGTCGCGGACATAACGGCTACTATGGACGACGGAAAACTGAAACGGGTTGAATAGAAAATAAAATTATTTCAAGATTTTATATATTCGTTCCAGACCGTTTCAAACCAGCGGGGAGCGTTGGGAATCGGGCGGCGTTTACGCCACGTTATTTCCGTATTTATATCCCCGTCCGTTTTTGTCAGCAGAATTTCCTGAATCATTTCAGATAAATCAATAATATTATTATTACTATTATTATTTGTCTCTGCGATTATATAAGACCCCCTGCTTGTTCCTCCCCGTTTTATATAATTTAATATCGCGCCCAAATAAACATACTGCGCAATCAGCAAATCCCTGTTAGATAGAGCGTCGGGGAGTTCGCCGATATTACTTAATTTAAGAGTATCCCAGTAATTTAAATATTTTTCTTTTACTGTTTTTATCTCTCGTTCTATATCTTCGGCGGTTCTTATGTGCGCGGCGTGTCTGCTCATAAAATCGCCGATTTCTCTGCGCGTCCGCCGAACGTTTGAAAAGTCTGAATTATAAGAATTTTCAGCGGCTTTGTCTATGTTTCCGGCAAAATCCAGCGATTCTTTTAGCAAATCTGTTTCTGTTTCTAATTTAACCGGAGCCGCGCCGTTGCTTCGCTTCTTCGCAATAAGCATAGCCGCTCTCATAGAACCGCACTGCCCGGAGTTTAACGCGCTCCCTCCCGGTCTGTATATTCCGTGCGTTCCGTTGACCTCGCCCACGGGGAAAAAACCCCTGACGTTACTCTCCCACCACATATCCCCGGAAAGTCCGCCGTTGTTATGCTGCGCGCACACGGCAATCTCGAGAGGCTCGTTATATAAATCTATATTATTGCTCTTGTATAATTTTACAGCGTTTGGGTTCATATAATCCAGACGTTCGGCAGGGGAGCCGAAAAGCGCGTTTGATTTGCTCAAATAATCAAAACATTCTTTGCCGGTATTAGAAAAATCGCTTTTTAAAACTTCGGGATTTTTTCTGTAATCGAGAAAAACCCGTCTTTTTTTATTTTCCAGTTCGTTATATACGGCCATATCTATCAAGGACGAGCCGTAATTATTGATTTTATTCGGGTCGAACGGCCATTGATAGCCTTTTAAAAATACCGCGTTTAATATCTGTTCGCCGGTTTTGAAATATTCGCCCAAAAATTCGCGGGGGTTTTCGCCGTCTTGATTCGTCGAGATATAAGCCGGAAGAACTTGCTGATAAGTCCCCGACAGATTCCACCTGAATTTTACCGACGCTATACCGTACTGCCACTCTGTAAGATTTTTTCCCAATACTCCCGCCTCGAACGCTATACCGGACGCTCCAAGCTGACTTTCCGGATAAACCGAACGCGAATAAAGCCCCGCCGGGCCGCCCGTCGCATAGATTATATTTTCAGTCCTGAAAATAATATATCTGTTATCTATATCTTCAAGAGAGTTTAAGTTTAGGCATAACGCGCCGCAGCAGACGCCGTCTCTGACCAGAATTTTTACGGCCATATATCCGTCGTATATCTCTATATTTTTAGCCTTGATTTGTTCGAGAAGTTTCTCTGTCATGTATTTAGACGTGAGAGGCCCGGCGGACGTCGCGCGGCAGACTGAATTAATATCAGTATTAATATCGTCGTGGTCGGTTTTATATCCCGCGTATTCGCCGTAATTATTATGGGGAAACGGCACGCCTATTTCTGTGAGCTTATAAAAGCATTGGGCGGAAAGAGCCGCCTCGCACAGGGCGATATCGCCGTCCATCGCGCCGCCGCCGTATAAAGTCTTTGCCATAGACACAACGCTGTCGCCTTCTTCTCCCGAAAGGCTTAATTTATAATACGTCTGTTTATCCGAGCCCGTGTTCCGGCTCGCGCCTTTTGTCAGGCCTTCTGTAACAATAGCTATATCTTTCTGCCCGTAAGAAAATAACCGGTCAGCGGCGTTGAGTCCGGCCGCGCCGCTGCCGATTATTATCGTATTTTTATATATAATTTTTATATTACGCATACACTTAAATCTCTCTTTAATAATTCGTTTTTTCTTTGCTTACTTTCTTTTTTTCGCAAAAAAGAAAGTAAGGCTAAAATATAAAATATATAAACGGATTATACGAGCCTACGACAAGCGAGAATATGCAGTACGTCAGGGCGAGAAGAGCGGATATATCTATAACCGCTTCTCCGACCGGGCTGCCTTCGAGAAACTTTTTGACATATCTCGAAACCGGCATTGAACAGATAATCCCCGCGATAACCGCAATCAGATACGGGAGCTGAACAATCTCGTTTTCTGCGAGCATAACAAAACTTCCCGCTCCGTTGAAGCCGAGCATTGAAGCCGTTATTTCGCCTATATGCGCGACCGATTCGGCCCTGAATATAACCCAGCCGAACATAAAAGCCGCGATTGTGTAAACTCTGTTAATTACCGGGGTTTTTAAAATATTATTCCGGAGCAAAAATCTTTCGGCGAGAAGAAGCAGACCGAAATATACCCCCCATAAGATAAAATTCCAGGCGGCTCCGTGCCAGAGACCGGTCAGAAGCCAGACGACCATGATATTTAAAATCCAGCGCGGAACAGAAACCCTGTTGCCGCCCAACGGAATATACAAATAATCCCTGAAAAACGTTCCCAGGGAGATATGCCATCTCCGCCAAAATTCAGATATTGATTTTGATATATAGGGATAGTTGAAATTCTCCAGATAAGTAAATCCCATCATTTTGGCGAGCCCGATTGCCATGTCAGAATATCCCGAGAAGTCAAAATAAATCTGCAGACTATAGGCGATTATGGCGAGCCACGCGCCGAGCGCCCCGTATTCGCTCCCGTGCATCGCGAGCACTCCGTCCGCAAGAGCGGCGGCGTTATTCGCTATTAAAATCTTTTTTGCCATACCCGCGATAAATCTTCTTAATCCCGACGCGAAATTCTCAAAAGTTTCAGAGCGTTCCCTTAACTGTTCCGAAACCGTATGATAACGGACAATCGGTCCCGCGACGAGTTGGGGAAACGCCGCGACGTACGCCCCGAAAGAAGTTATATTCTTCTGCATCGTCGCGTGTCCCCTGTAAATATCGATAGTATAAGACATAGTTTGAAAAGTATAAAAAGATATGCCGATTGGCAGGGCGAGTCCGAGAGGCTCGAGATTTTCGAGACCCGGGATAAATTTAAGATTGCTTATAAAAAAATCAGCATATTTAAAAATCCCGAGAACAAAAAGATTAAGCGAAATAGAAGCTATAACGAAACGTCTCGCGGTTTTTTTGTCTTCGAGAGCGATATATTTCGAAACGCAGTAACCGAAAATATAATCGCACAAAATAGAAAACAACATCAAAAAGACATAAACAGGCTCTCCCCAAGCGTAGAAAATCAGGGAGAAAATCAACAGAACGAGATTTCTCACCGTTCTTTTTTTGACTATAAAATAAATCATAAAAAACAACGGAAGAAAAGCGAACAAAAACGGTAAACTTGAAAACAGCATAATCTAAAATTTATCTCCCCAATAATTACTAATCGGTGATTACTTTGTCGAGCTGAGTGTCGTTCTGGATATCGTATAGTATACGGTCAGCAACCTGAAGAATCAAAACGTCGGTTATGTTATTGTCTCTGATGAAATTATTATAGTCGAATCTGCCGTGAGTCCAGAGAGTGGCGTAAGTACGGTCGAAGTGCGACGAGATTAGTTCGCTCGTCGCCCACGAATAAGAATCCGTAAGCATGAGAAGTTTTCG
>WRMA01000028.1 GCA_009777355.1 Oscillospiraceae bacterium
AATCTCCGGGCATCACGCGAATATAGACAGATGGAGAAAAGAACAGTCGGTTTTGATTACGGCCGAACGCCGTCCGGATTTGTTTAAAACCTGGCTGGAAGAAAATCTTGACGTTCTGGATAAAAATACTCTGAAATTTTTGAAAGAAAACGATTTAATATGATAAACGAAAATAAAAAAGCGGTAAAAACGGTAAGTTTAATTATATTCGCGACGGCTTTTTCTAAAATACTGGGGCTTCTCCGCGATATATTCATGGCGTATTTTTACGGCGGGAGCATGGAAAACGCCGCTTTCGCGACGGCTTTGAGAGTGCCGCTCGTTTTTTTCGATATAGTTTTGGGAGCGGCGGTTCTCGGGGTTTTTATACCCGTCTATAATTCGTTTGGTTTTGATTTGAAATCAGGACGGGAAAAAGAAAAGGACGAGTTCGCGAATATATTTTTGAATTTCGTTTTAATTATAACTGCTCTGCTCGCGTTGTTCGGAGCGGTATTCTCCGAACAAATCATAAATTTCATGACTCCCGGACCGGATTACTCGGACGAAGCCAGACGGCTCGCCTCGAATCTCCTTAAAATTTTATTTCCCATGATTATTTTTACCGGAGCGGTTTACACGCTTACCGGGGTTTTGCAGTCGAAAGGCGAGTTTCTCGCGCCCGCCCTGGTTTCGGCGGCGTCGAATCTCGGGATTATAGCGTATTTTTTGTTCTTAAACAAAACGCTCGGGATTTACGGACTGGCGGCGGCTTATCTTGCCGCCTGGCTTATACAGCTGATTACTCTCGTTATTCCGCTGGTCAGGAAAAAATACAGATATAAATTTATTCTGAAACTGAAAAACGAAGCGTTGATAAAAGCCGCGAAAATGTCTCCGCCGATAATGGCCGGGTCGTGGCTGGTTCCAGCGGGAATGTTAATCGGGCTGCGGTTTCTTTCCTATTCGGACGAGCCGGAGTTATATATCGCCGCTTTCGGCTACTCGACGACCGTTTTTTTGCTTGCCGCGGGTATTTTGACTTACGGCGTATGCAATTATATATTCCCGAAGCTTGCGCAGAACGCAAATAACGGCGAAGAATTTGCGAAAATCGTAAAGGGCGGTCTGTCGTCGTCTCTGTTCGTTATAGCGCCCGCCGCGTGCGTCTTGTTCGCGCTGAGGGAAGAGGCCGTGGCCGTTTTGTTTAACCGGGGGGAATTTAAAGAGACTATCGGACTGGCGGTCTCGACGTCGCGTATGCTGGCGCCGCTCGCGCCGTCGATGCTTATGTTCTCGGCAATCGAGATTCTAAACAGAGTATTTTATTCGAAAAAACTCGTGACAATCCCGATGGCGGCGTCGCTTTCGGGGATTGCCGCGAATTTAGTTTTAAGCCGGCTGTTTATATTAAATTTTAATTTTCCGCCGGTTTATATAACCCTTGCGGTTCTGATTTGCCAGAGCGCGGCGGCTTTTATTTTAATTGCGGCGCTGAAAATAAAAATAGGAGAAATATTTGACCGGGATTTTTTAGTAAATATTATAAAAATAGTTTTAAATTCAGCCGTTTTGTTAATAATTATTAAAATATTATATGATATAATAGGAAACAGCGCGTTTGATTCCTCGCTTTTAAAAAATATATCGGTGGGGTTAGTTATACTAATCTCGGGAACGGCGGTTTACGCTTTGAGCAATATTATATTTAAGACGAACGAATCGAAAGCGTTTTTTAAAATGCTGAAAAAATAAAATTAAGAAAATAAATAGAAAAGGAGGAAATTTTGACTAAAGAAAATAAAAGAAAAAAGGAAAATGTTTTTAAAAACAGCAGGATACTTAAATTTTTGCTTTATATATCAGACTCGCTGTACAGAAAAATAGGCGTGAGTTTCGCCGCGTTCGTTTTCACGGGATACGAAAAATGTCAGGGATATTACGAAAAGTCTTCGTTTTACTCGGCGTTCCAGGGATACGAACCGGGCGCGCTCAAAAATTTTGCGGGAAAAATCAGGAAATGGCTGACGGTAAAATGCGAAGACGGCATAGTGATAAACGGCGTAAAGAAATTCGCCGGTAATATACTGTCGGCAAGCCTGGGTACGGTCGGGTCGTTTTTTGCGTCGTTCGGGTTCTATTCGGTCGTTATGTATCTTTTGAAAATATTTATATTTAATAAGCCCGACGTTATGATGGCGGATTTAATCGTAGGGGGAGCGCTTTTATTAGTATCGGTTTTTATGATTATACTCGGGAAGCGCAAATCGGTATACGAATCGCTACGCGGCAGCGTTATATGCGGGGCCCTGTTCTTTAAATTTTTGGGATTCCCCGAAAGACAGGGAAAAAATAATTTAATTAATTCAAGAAAAATAAATATTATATGTTTCGCCTCGGGAATGATACTCGGAGTTTCGACTTATTTTATGGAATCCCCGGTCGGAGCGGTTGCGGCGGTGTGTCTCGTAATTGCGGGAACGACGGTTCTGTACGCCGTTCTGTGTTACCCGGAGGCGGGATTCCTGATGTTTTTGTTCGCGGTTCCGTTTCTGCCCGCGGGAGGTTTGATTATCACGGGGGCCGCGCCGTGTATTCTGATTTCGGTCTGTTATTTTTTGAAGCTGGCAAGAGGCAAAAGGACGTTTGTCTTCGAGATTTTCGATTTATTTGTTTTAATGTTCTGTATTTTGATATTCTCGAGCGGAGCGGCTTCGGTCTCGGGGAGCGGAAGCGTGAGACCGGCGATGATGTATTTGTGCTTCACTCTGATATATTTCACGGCGGTAAATATAATCAGGTCGAAGGAAATGATAAAGCGTTCGGTCTCGGCGCTTATGGCTTCGGCGTTTATAGTGGCGTTAATCGGGGTTTACCAGAACTATTTCGGGCTGGGCATGGGAATATGGCAGGATACGGAGATGTTTTCAGATATATCCGGCAGAATATATTCGACTCTTGAAAACCCGAACGTTCTGGCCTCGTATCTCATACTTGTTATGCCGTTTATTATCGTCTCGGTTTTTATCGCGGGAAATATGAGGACCAGAATTAAATTTACGGTCTGCGCAGTAGTTACGCTGCTGTGCCTCGTTTACACGTGGTCGAGAGGTTCGTGGCTCGGGTTTATAATTTCAGCTCTGCCGTTATTTATAATAATAAGCAGAAAAGCCGTCGCGGCGTATCTGGGACTTTTGCTCGCCGCGCCGTTACTGCCCTTTATTCTTCCCGAGAGAATAGTACAGAGATTTTCGAGCATAGGAAATATAGCCGATTCTTCGACGTCGTACAGGGTTTCGATATGGCAGGGGACTATAAGAATGTTGGAGGATTGTTTTTTCGGAGGAATAGGGTTGGGAAGGGAACCGTTCAGAATAGTCTATCCGGCGTATTCTCTCGCGGGTATAGAGACCGCGCCCCACAGTCACAGCCTGTATCTGCAAATCATGACCGAATCGGGAATATTAGGATTAGCCGTTTTTATGTTTATGTTATTTTTATTTATGCAGTATTGCTTTACGGCTATGAAAAAATCAGACGCGAAGTATATAAGATTATATATCGCGGCGGGAATGTGTTCGGCCATCGGGATAGCGGCAAACGGATTTACAGACTATGTCTGGTATAATTACAGGGTTTACCTGATGTTCTGGTTAATAGTCGCGATAACGGCCGCGGTGTGCAGATTCGGGTTTAAAACGCAGAATCAGGAGTTGAAATAAATTATGCTGCTGCTTATAAATAAATTCTTTAAAAAACCGGCGCATCCGTTCAATATGCAGTCAGAGGGCGGCAAAACTTACGCCGAATGGCAGTTTGACAACGGAGAGCGTACGATTGAGTTTTATCTCAAAAGATATACCCGCGACGAGATGTTTAAAGGCAAAAAAGTTCTCGACATAGGCTGCGGAGCGGGAGGGAAGTCGCTTTATTACGCATCGGACAAAGTCGGGGCGAAATACGTCTGCGGCATAGATATAACGGAGGAGTACGCAAAAGAGTCGTCGGAACTCGCCGGAAAACTGGGGTTGTCGGAGAAGTTCGGCTTTATCTGCGGAGACGCGGCAAAAACGGAACTGCCCGAATCGTCTTTCGATACGATAGTCATGAACGACGCGATGGAGCACGTAAACGAACCCGAGTCGGTCCTGAAAGAGTGTATGCGTCTGCTTGTTCCCGGGGGGCGGCTTTATATAAACTTCCCGCCGTATTATCACCCGTTCGGCGCGCATCTCTCGGACGCAATCGGAATCCCGTGGGCGCACGCGTTCTTCAGCCAGAAATCTTTAATTAAAGCGTATAAAAAACTGGTTAGGGATTTACCGGACGGCGAAAGACGGATAAAATTCAGGATTTCACAGAGAGACGACGGAACCGAATATTTGTCGTATATTAATAAAATGACGCTCAAACGCTTTAAGAAAATACTGAAAGAACTTGATATGAACGCAGAATATTATAAAGAAGAGTTGTTTATAAGAACGCCCGTATTAAAAGAATTTTTTACGAGAATGGCCGTGTGCGTTATAACAAAATAATAAAGCTAATCTGAATATATTTAAATTTAAAAAGGAGTGGAAATTAAAGAAATGGATAAATTAAACGGCGGGAAATTTCCGGGAAAATCGAGAAGATTCAATATTATCGACGCCGCGCTTATCGTATTTATTATAGCCGCCGCCGCGGTGCTGGTTTACGTGTTGCTGGGAAACAGCCTCTTCGCGGGAGACGAAGACGCGGTTATATTATATACGATAGAAATAAATCTGCTGCGCAACGAGCTTGTTCCCGCGATAAATCAAATAACCCCGGGCGACGAGATAATAGACAGCGTAAGGCAGCAGGAAATCGGAAAGGTAAAGGAAGTAAAAGTCGTCGACTCCTACGTGAACGAGACGGATTTAGACACCGGAGTGGTGAGCAGAAGACCGTTTCCGGACCATTCGAAAATTACGGTAATAGTAGAAGCCGAATGTAAGCTCGAAGACGGTTTCAAGTACGTTGTGAAAGGTAAAACGATAATGACCGGCATCCCCATAAATTTCAGGACGCCCCATTTTGTGGGTTACGGAATGTGCGTGTATGTCGAAGAAATAAGCAGGGGGAGTAAAAGCAGATGATTAAAGATAATAAAACGAAAAAAACAAGATTCGGAATAGTCGACCTGATTATAATATTGTTCGTGATTTTAGCCGCGGCCGGCATACTTATGAGACTTAATCTCGCCGAAGAAATTACTCTGGGCGCAAACATGGAAACTTACGAAATCGAGTTTATAATAGGCGACATACAGGAAGCGTCTCAGGATTTTCTGACTGTGGGAGAGAAATTCCACGTCGATTCGGCGAGTATAGAAATCGGCGTAATAACGGAAATACTCGATATAAGAAACCCCGCGCCGATATATGTGACGGACAGAAACGGCAATATAATAAAAAGCGAGTCTCCCGGAAGAATAGAGATTATCGGGGTTATGGAAAGCTCCGGCAGAACGACAAAAGACGGAAGCCATATGATAAACGGCAATATATTCGTCGCGGCGAACAAAGAATTTTTTGTCCACACGGGGAAAATAGAAGGCATGATAAGAGTCCTGAAAGTAACGAAAACCGGTTAATTAATGAAATTTGTAAAAATATTTTAAATATAATAAAAAACTGTTGATTTTTAATGAAATTTCTGATAAGATTATATAATATAATAAAAACAGAATAAATTGTTTTAACGAACAGGAGCAGTTAATAATGATTTCCAAAGATGTTACAGTACAAAACAGCGTGGGGCTCCACGCGAGACCGGCGACGTTTTTCGTTCAGAAGGCGAATTCTTACCAGAGCTCGGTGTGGGTCGAAAAAGGCGACAGGAGGATAAACGCAAAAAGTCTGCTGGGAGTTCTTTCCCTCGGCATAGGCAAAGGAACGCAAATAACTCTTATCGCCGACGGAGGGGACGAAGAAAACGCTCTGGGCGGACTTGTGGAGCTGATTCAGAAGGGGATTCTCGGCGATTAAATATTATTCCGGGCGCGCGGCTTATTTTTTGTTTGTCGAACGGAGCGCCGGAAAAAATAAAACGGCATAAAAAAGGGGTCGGGCTTGCGTAAAAAACGCGGCGCGGTCCGTTTCGCGCCGTTTTGCCGTTGGACTCCGGAGGGAAAATATTTTATGGAAGATTCAAACGCGGGAAATAATATAAACAATACGGGAGATATTCGGACGGAGTTCAAAGAACGTCTGAAAATACTCAAAAAAAGAGCGCTGACCCTGCCGCATAAAAGCGGCGTCTATCTCATGAAAAATAATAAAAATAAAATTATTTATATAGGCAAGGCGAAATATCTTGCGAACAGGGTTTCGCAGTATTTTATTTTTTACCCCCACAGAGACTATAAAACGAATAAACTGATAGAAAATATACATGATTTTGAGTTTGTAATTACAGGAAGCGAAATAGAAGCGCTGATTCTGGAAAATCAGCTCATAAAGCTCCACTCGCCGAAATATAATATAAAATTAAAAGACGACAAAAATTATCCGTATCTTAAAATAAATACGGAGAGCGAGTACCCGTCTCTCTCTGTTACGAGGGCGAGAACGGCGGACGACAGGTCGGTTTTTTTCGGGCCGTATTCAAATAAAGGCAGCATATATAAATTGACCGACGAAATAGCGAGGCATTTCAAACTGCCGTCCTGCGGCGGGGAATTTCCCCGGGATATTAAAAAAAGACGCCCGTGCTTAAATTTGAGAATAGGCAGATGCATGGGGGTATGCGCGGGAGAGATAAGCGCGGGTGAATACAAAAATATAATAAACGACGTCATTATGTTTATTAAAGGCGATTACAAAAATTTAATAAAATATTATGACGAAAGTATGCAAAGGGCGTCCGAAGAGCTGGATTTTGAAAAAGCGGCGCAGTTCAGAGACAGAAAACTCGCTCTTGAAAAACTGCGCTCGAAACAGAAAATAGTCGCTCCGCCGAATACCGACGAGGACGTTTTCGGAGTATACGCGGGCGATACGAGTTCGTGCGTTACTGTGTTTAATATAAGAAGCGGCGTGATGGCGAATACTGCGACGGAGCATTTTTCATACGACGAAATACTCGACGAAGAAGGCTTTATGCAGTATATACAGGAATATTATTTAAACCGCGAATTTATTCCGAGGCAGATTCTGTCAAGCGTAAATATAAGCGCTGAAAATATAGATTTACTTCAGGACTGGCTCAGCGGAAAAGCCGGAGTTAAAGTAAAAATTATATGCCCTCAAAAAGGCGAGCATAAAACGAGAACGGAACTTGCGGTGACAAATTCGAGAGAGAACCAGAGGATATATAAAGAGAAATATTCGAGGGATATTAACAAACTCGCGGCAGTCGCGAAAATTTTAAATCTTGAGGTTCTTCCGAACAGAATCGAGGCCTACGACGTGTCAAACTCCGGCAAAGACAATATAACCTGCGGAATGATAGTTATAGAAGACGGGAATTTCAAAAAAAGCGATTATAAAAGCTTTAATATAAAATCAATAACTGAAAATCAGGACGATTACGCTTCTATGAGCGAGGCGGTCCGGAGACGGTTCGCGAATTATAAAGAGAAAGGCTTCGAGAAACTCCCCGATATGATTCTTCTGGACGGCGGCAAAGGTCACGTATCGGTTATAAAGAGAGTTTTGAAAGAGTTTGAAGAAATCAAAATATCTGATATTCCCGTGTTCGGCATGGTCAAGGACGAGTTTCACAAGACGCGCGTTCTGACGGACGGCGAAAACGAAATAAACATAGCGAAAGGCGACCAGTCGGTGTTTGTGCTGATGTTTAAAATCCAGGAAGAAGTCCACAGATACGCGCTGAAACGCATGGATATAAGACGCAGAAAAACCGTAAAGACTTCGGCTTTACAGAATATAAAAGGTCTTGGTTCCGCTAAAATCAGGAATTTATTCGGGAGATTTAAGTCAATCGAAGAAATAGAAAAAGCGTCTGAAAGCGAGCTTGAAGAAGTAAAGGGAATAACGAAAACGGACGCCGGGAATATAAAAAATTATTTCGGGAGTAAAAAATAAATGAGAATCATAGCGGGAAAGGCGAGAGGAACGATTTTACAAACCCCAAAGGGAGAGGATACCCGCCCGACTCTCGGAAGAGTGAAGGAAAATTATTTCAACGCCGTAAATTTTGATTTGGAGGACGCGAAAGTCCTGGATTTGTTCGCGGGTTCGGGGCAGCTCGGTCTCGAAGCCCTGAGCAGGGGAGCGAGAACGGCGGTCTTTATAGATTCGAACCCCGAGTGCATAGATATAATTATTAAAAACGCGCAGAAAGCAAAATTATATAATCAATGCGCCGTATTGAAATACGACTATTCGGAATATCTGTCCGCTCTCAAAAAGCGCAGGGATTTTAAAGAATCCGATAAGTTCGGCATAGTTTTCGCAGACCCTCCGTATAATCATTATAATAATGGTTACGGCTCGGCGGATATAATAAAAGACTGCGTAAGGAAACTTATAAAAAATAAATTTATGGCGGACGGCGGACTGATAATCTGCGAGACGGGCAGCGGAGAACGGCCCGATTTAAATTTTGAAAAAGAGCCGGAAATATCGGAAAGTATAAAAAACGTCAGGGTTTATAAATACGGGAGAGTATATATAACGATTCTGAAAGTTTGAAGCGGGAGCTGAAAAGATGAGAGGAAAAAAAACAGGAGTAGCCGCCGGAGTTTTTGACCCGGTAAGCGTCGCGCACGTCGATATTATTGCAAGGGCGGCTAAAATCTTTGATAAAATATACGTCGCGCCGTTTGAAAATTCGTCGAAGAAAACGATGTTCGATATAAAGCAAAGGCTTGATATGCTGATTCTTGCGTGCGGGGATATAGATAACGTAACGGTGGAAGAACCGGGGAACGGGATTCTCCTGGCGGATTACGCGAGGTCAAAAGGCGCGGATTTTATAATAAAAGGCGTAAGGAATATCATGGATTTCGAATACGAGCTGAATATGGCTGAAATTAACAGAAAGCTCGGAGACGGCATAGACACTTTGTTTTTAGCTTCGAAACCGGAATATTTGTTTATAAGCTCGACTTTCGTGAGAGAGATGATTCTATACGGCAAAGATATATCCGGTTATGTTCCGGAAAAAGCCGCCGGTTATATAAAAAATCTCATGAGTCAGAATAAATAGCGCAAAGTAAAAAGACTTTATACGAATAAAAATATAATAAAAATATAATATAAGGCAAGCCCGCGTGATTTTTTCACGCGGGCTTGCTTTATATAAAAAGAATAAACATTCAGAATATATCCCGAACGATATGCGAATAATGTGTAAACAATTTAAATTGCGGAGAAAAGACCTGAAAAGCCCTTGACAATACAGGGTGTTATCTACTATAATGATTAGACCGGTGGGGCTCGGTGGGGGCAGGTGGGGACGTAAAGCGGAAAAGTTTACGCGATTTATACGGTTTGAATAACCGGAGGGGTCAAAAAGCATATGCTCGGAAGATACGTAGTTTCGGTCGATTCCAAAAACAGAATATGCGTTCCTCATAAATTCAGGGGAGAACTCGGAACGAAGTGCGTAATTTCCAAAGACCTGGAAGACAAATGCCTGAATCTATACTCTTACGAACGGTGGAAAGAGTTTACTGAAAAAATAGAACGGCTTCCGGCTACGAGAATGAAACGCGCGAGGCAGAGTATATATTATAATTCTGAAGACGTGGAGCTCGACGCGCAGGGCAGGATTATTATAAATCAGCAGCTGTGCAAAGATACCGGTCTTCCGCATTGGCAGGAGAGAGAACTGATAGTCGTCGGAAACAGCAACTGCGTTCAAATCTGGAGCGTACCCGACTGGAACGAGTTTATCGCCGGCTTGAACTCGCAGGAGAGCAGAGAGAAAATCATAAACGATTTTTTAGAGATGGATATATAAATATATAAAAATAAATGGAACTTAACGTTAATTTTAATCATTTTCCCGTGATGAAAACGGAAGCGCTCGAATATCTGAATATACAACCCGAGGGAGTCTATGCCGATTTAACCTGCGGCGGGGGTTCCCATTCGGAAGAAATCGCGAAAAGATT
This sequence comes from Oscillospiraceae bacterium, assembly GCA_009777355.1. GTDB lineage: Bacteria > Bacillota > Clostridia > Oscillospirales > WRJC01 > WRJC01. The sequence continues at coordinate 10,088 of WRMA01000028.1, forward strand.
AACGTCGGGAAAGCTGATTGCGGTCGACAGGGACGCCGACGCGGTGAATTTCTCAAGAGAGAAGCTGAAAAAATATAAAGACAAGATTTATTTCGTTAAGGATAATTTTGTCAACGCGGAAAAAATAATAAAGAATCTCGGATTCGAAAAAATAAACGGCGCGCTAATCGACCTCGGGCTGTCAAGCTATCAAATCCAGTCGGACAGGGGGTTCGCCTATTCGGGCGCGAACGATTCAAAGCTCGACATGAGAGCGGACAGAGAGCAGGAATTAGACGCCGCATACGTAGTAAACAATTTTGACAAAAATAAACTGAAAGAGATATTATATAAATACGGGGAAGAAAAATATACGGAGCTTATCGTTCGGGAGATAGTCAAAAGGAGAGAGACCAAAGCGATAGAGACGACGCATGAACTTGCGGATATAATAAAATACGCCGTAAGAAACGTCGGATATTCGGGAGGACACCCCGCAAAGAAGACTTTCATGGCGGTCAGGATTTTTGTGAACGACGAAATAAATAATATAGAACCGGCGCTCGATTCGGTCGAAAAAATGCTGGAGAGCAAAGGCAGACTGGTCGCAATTTCTTTTCACGGAGGAGAGGACAGAGTCGTAAAGAAAAGCTTCGCAAGATACGAAACGGACTGCGAATGTCCGAAAGTTTTGCCGGTATGCGTATGTAAAAAGAGGGCGACGTCGAGAATACTTACAAGAAAACCCGTGCTCGCGAGCAGGGAAGAAATCGAAATCAACGCGCCGTCAAAGCCGGCCAAGCTTCGGGCGATAGAAAAATTATAAGATAAATTTATGTATAATCTATAAATTTATTAACTATTAATTGTAAATTATTAATTATTAATATAACCGGGGGGTAAACGTATGGCGGGGAAAGCTGATAATAAGAAAAATAAAAGCCGCGTTACGGCAAAAGGACAGGGAACGGCGGGGACGAGGCGCGCCGGCGCGGGCTTGTACGCGTCGTCCGGCGGGGGAGTTTCGGCGAATACCCGGGGACGGGTAAGAGACTCCGGAAGATATAACGGAAGAGTCGGGGCAAACCCCGATTTTCCCAATAAACGTAAAAAAATCACGACGGGAAGGGAACTGACGACCCCCGTGACGAGAAGGGCGCTCGAAGCGCGCAAAAGAAAATACAGAATCGCCGCGAAAGAAAAAACGAGCGTAAAATACAGCGTCGTAAAAACAAAGGGCAAAAAACTGCCGCTCGGCATGATTGTGAGCGTCGTCGTTTTTTTCGGCCTTCTGATGCTTCTGATGTTTTCTTATATGGCGGTGCATAATAAAAATATGGATATAGACAAGCTGAAGAGGGATATAGCCGCCGAAGAGAGAAGGGAACAGTATCTCCAAAGGGAATTTGATATTAAAGCCGAACGTTACGGAGTAATCGACTATGCGGTAAATAAACTGGGAATGGTAAAGGAAGAAACGCTGCCTAAAAGCTATCTTACGTCCGAGACTTACGACAAGGCGACGGTAATAAAAGCGGCGAACGGGGAGTTTAAGGGGATAAAATTATTTAACGATATATTTTCGGCCTTTTTTAACTGACATAATTTTCGTTATGTTCTAATATAATAAAAATATGTCAGACAGAATAAAAAAGCCGGAGGGGAAAGGATAAAAAACTATGAACGGAAGTATTTACAGAATAAGTAAAATACGTATTTTCTGGGTCGTACTGTTTATAACGGCGGGATTAGCGTTAGTGCTGTATAACCTTTATAAAATACAGATAGCCGACGCGGGAAAATATCAGGAGAGAGCCGCTCTGCAGCAGTCCGCGGAGGTAGCCGTAAGCGCGCAGCGGGGAAAAATATACGACAGAAATTACCAGATTCTTGCGAGCAACGCACCGGTCGAACAGATTTTTATAGAACCTCCCGAAATAGAAAGCGACGAACAGGCGAGGCTGATAGCGAGAGGGCTGTCCGAAATACTCGGCGCAGATTACGAAGATACATACGCGAGAACCCAGTGGATTCACAGAAGAGACGTCAATATAAAGCATTACGTGGAGATAGACAAGGCGAACGAAGTGAGGGAATTTAAGGACGAGAATAAAATAAAGGCGATAAAATTCAGACCCCAGACAAAGAGGGTTTATCCCCATTCAAGCCTCGCGGCCCACGTCATCGGGTTTACCGGAACGGAAAATAACGAAATGGTAGGCAGGTTCGGGGTCGAGTTTCAGTACGACGAATATCTTGCGGGAATCCCCGGAAAGATAATTACGGCAAAGAACGCGCTGGGCAGGTCGCTCGGTTCGTCGGATTACTCTACTTACGTCGAGGCCCAGAACGGAAGCAACGTCGTGCTGTCTATAGACTTTGTCGTCCAGAGTTTTCTGGAGAAGAATCTGGAGGCCGCTTTCGCCGAGTCTCTGCCCAGAGAGAGGGTTACCGGCATAATCATGGACGTTCACACGGGGGAAATCCTGGCAATGGCAAATTATCCCTCATATGATTTGAACGACCCCAGGACTATAGACCCCATGGTCATAGACTATATAAATCTCGACGCGGCGACGCTCGCAGTTATAGAAAAGCAGGAGTTCGAATCCGAAGAAGATAAAAATTCGGAAATATTAAGACAGAAATTATTTAAAATGTGGCAGAATAAGGCGATTTCGGAAGCATACGAGCCGGGCAGCACGCTCAAAGCGGCGACTTTTGCGATGGGGCTCGAAGAAAAAGCCGTCGGTATAAACGAAAGGTTTTTCTGTCCGGGGCATTATACTGTCTCCGGAGTGAACATATCGTGCCACCAAAGGGGCGGGCACGGCTCGGTTTCATGGGCGGAATCGCTCATGAAAAGCTGTAACCCCGTCACGATGCAGACCGCCGAAAGGATAGGGGCGGAGACGTTTTTGAAGTATTTCAACGCCTTCGGCTACAATCAGAGAACGGGCATAGATTTACCTTCAGAAGCGGGCAGCATAATGCACAGACCCGAGAATTTCAAAACGGTCGAGCTTGCGACGGCTTCGTTCGGTCAGCGTTTTAAAATAACGCCTATACAGCTTCTGACGAGCATAGCGGCGGTCGCGAACGGGGGGAAAGTAGTGACCCCGAGGGTTGTAAGGGCGATAGTAGACGACGACGGGAATATAATAAAAAGCTTCGAGCCCGAAATAAAAAGAATGGTAATATCGCAGGATACGTCGGAGAGCATATCGAAAATACTTGCGGAGGGGGTTTCGGGGGGAGGCTCCGCGAGAAACGCCTTCGTAAAGGGATATGAGATAGCGGCAAAGACGGGAACGTCCGAAAAGGAAGTCGGAACAGACGCGAGAATAGGTTCGTGCGTCGCGTTCGCGCCTGCGGGAAATCCGCAGATAGCGATGGTGGTTATAGTGGACGAACCAACGGGAAACAGCGTTTACGGCGGGGTGATATCCGCGCCGTTCGTGGGAAGAACGCTTGCCGACGTTCTGCCTTATCTGGGAATCGAGCCGGCGTACACCGAACAGGAAATAGAAGAGCGGCTTATATCCGTGACGAATTACAGGATGCGTAAAATCGACACGGTCAAAGAAGACATAACGTCGAGAGGTTTAAAATATACCGTTTTCGGCTCCGGCGACGTTGTGAGGGAGCAGATACCGAACGCGGGGAGCTCTCTGATTAAGGGCGGGAACGTTATATTATACACGGACGAGATTTACGAGCGTCAGACGGTCGAAGTTCCCGACGTTACGGGAATGAGCGCCGCGGACGCTAACGCGGAAATAACCGGCGCGGGTCTGAATATAAATATAAGGGGAGCGGAGGGAATGAGTTCGAGCGCCTCCGCGACCGAGCAGAACCCCGCCGCGGGCGAAACGGTGAAGACCGGAACAATCGTAACGGTAGATTTTATACACGCTTCCGTTACTGATTAAACTTAAAAATAAATTAAAAATTCAAGATAATATCAAAAATTTAATATCGCTCAAAAAAACGGAAATTGACTTGTAAATATTAATTATATTATATTTAACGGGAGAGCGGTTAAGTTTATGAAATTGTTTGATTTAATAAAAAATATAGATATTATACATAGCAGTATAGATTTAAAGGACGATATAAATAATTTTGAGATTTGCAATATAACGAGAAATTCCCTCGACGTAAAAATAAACTCCGCGTTTATATGCCAGACCGGAACAAAGACCGACGGTCATAAATATATAGGCGAGGCGGTAAAAAACGGGGCGGCGCTGGTTATTCTGGAATATAAGCCCGGAGATTTTGACGGGGCGATAAAAGACACGCCGTATATAATAGTCAGAAACGCGAGAAAAACAGAAGCGCAGTTATGGATGACATGGTACGGCGAACCGGTAAAGACGGGGAATATAAAAGTAATCGGAGTAACGGGAACGAACGGTAAGACGTCGGTTACGTACATGATTAGGAAAATATTAGAAGATTCGGGATATAAAACGGCGCTGTTCGGAACTATAAAATATATAATAGACGACAAAATAGAAGAAGAGTCAAAACTGACGACTTCGGACCCCGACGAACTCGCAAGGTTATTTTCCCTCGCGAAAGACGCGGGGGTCGAATACGCGGTTATGGAAATCTCGTCCCATTCCCTCGAGCTTGACAAAGTCGCGGGGCTTGATATTATAGAACTGGGGATTTTTACGAATTTAACGCAGGACCATCTTGATTTTCACCAGACGATGGAAAATTATAAAAAAGCGAAAGCGAAACTTTTTAAGATGTGCAGGACCGGAATTTTAAACGCGGACGATAAAGCGTCGGGCGATATTATTGAAATTTCGGGAAATTCCGGCAAAAATTATCTTTACGGCATAAAATCAAGAAATAATAACCCGGATTTTTACGCGGATAATATAAAATATTCCGGAGTAGACGGCGCGGCGTATGATTTTATCGGTATTAATACTGACGGCGGCGGCTTTGAAATATCCACTCCTGTGGCGGGAGAGTTTTACGTCTATAATACCCTTGCGGCGGCGGCCTCGTGTTATGTTCTGGGCATAGATAAAAAAATTATAAGCGGCGCGCTGAAAAAAGTAAAAGTCCGGGGCAGAATGGAAAAACTCGAGACAAATACGCCTTATTCTGTTTTTATAGATTACGCCCATACTCCCGACGCTCTGGAAAACGTCTTGAAATCTATAAGGACTTTTACGGAAGGCAGGATAATCGCGCTGTTCGGGTGCGGAGGAGACAGAGACAGGACAAAACGTCCGGTCATGGGGAAAATAGCGTCTGAATACGCCGACTTCTGCGTCGTAACTTCGGACAATTCGAGAACGGAAGAGCCCGAAAATATAATACGGGATATAACACGGGGAATAACCGGGAGCGATTTCAAAACTATAACGGACAGACGGGAAGCGATAGAATACGCGATGAATACGGCGCGGCCCGGAGACGTTATATTACTTGCGGGAAAAGGCCACGAGGATTACATAAACGAAAAAGGCTCCGTGAGGCATTTCAGCGAGACCGAGACTGTTTTTGAGATTTTAAATAAAAATAAATAATAAAAATAAATTTGCGGTATGGGGATTTTATGAATTTAAAACTAAAAGCGTCTGAAATAGCAAAGGCCGTCAACGGCGAAATTATCGCTGGAGACGGGAATATAAAAATAAAAAATATAATAACGGATTCGAGAAAAATTCTGCCGGAGAGCCTGTTTTTCGCATTTAAAGGCGAAGCCGCCGACGGTCATGATTTTGCGGAAAAAGCGCTGCAAGACGGAGCTCTCGGCGCGGTTATGCAGAAAGACAGTGTAAAGATAATTGATTTACAGAATAAAAATTCAGTGATTATAACAGTCGAAGATACGATACAGGCTCTTTTAGATACTGCGAAATATTATAAAAATTTGTTTAAAAATCTCAATATAACTCTTGGAATAACCGGAAGCGTGGGAAAAACCACGGCTAAAGAATTTATATATTCCGTTCTTAATCAAAAGTTTAAGACTCAAAAAAGCGAGGGCAATTTTAATACTGAAGTCGGTTTGCCTATGACTTTGTTTGGGCTTGAAGAAGATACGAGGGCGATAGTCCTCGAAATGGGCATGAGCGGCTTCGGCGAGATTTCAAGGCTGTCAAAAACGGCTAATCCGGATATTGCCGTCATAACGACAATCGGCACGTCGCATATAGAAAAACTCGGCTCGAGAGAGGGTATAAAAAAAGCGAAATTCGAAATACTCGACGGCATGGATTTTAATTCTAATATAATTTTGAACGCCGACTGCGACTTGTTATATTCGGAGAAAAATAAAACCGGAAGAAAAGAATATTTTTTTGGTTTGAATAATAAAGACGCCGGTTTTACGGCTGAAAATATAAATCTTGACTATGAGAAAAATATATCTGAATTTTCAGCCGATAATTTTAAATTCGTTATTCCAGCGGTCGGGCTTCATAATATTTATAACGCCCTGCCCGCAATTATCACGGGGAAAATCTACGGACTTTCAAACGAAGAAATCCAGAACGGCTTTAATAATTTCAGGAACGCAAAAATGCGACAAAATATATATGACTTTAATGATATAACAATAATAGAAGACTGCTACAACGCAAGCCTTGAATCGGTCAGAGCCGCTCTCGGGGTTCTTGCGGGTATGGCGGCAAAATCAAAAGAGCGTTCAAATTTAAATTTTAAGCCGAAATCAATCGCCGTTCTTTCGGACGTTCTGGAATCGGGAGATTATTCAGAGATGATACACAAAAATATAGGCGAAGAAGTCGTAAATAAAAATATAGATATCGCTTTTATCTGCGGCGAAAAATCAAAAGTTACGCACGATACTATAAAACAAAGAGGCAAAGACAAGAGAAGTTCCGTAAACTGCATGTATTTTAACGAAAAGTCGGAAATTGCGAACGCGCTCTATAAAATGGCGAAAAGAGGCGACGTTATATTGTTTAAGGCGAGCAGGGGAATGGAGCTCGAAACCGTTATCGACGATTTCAAGAAAAAATTCGATTGAAATATAAAATAATTATTGGGGGAATATATACGCCGTGTATTATATTGTCGCTCCTCTTGTATTATCGCTGGTTATCGCGGTATTACTCGGTAAGATTCTAATCCCGTTTCTGAAATCGAAAAAACTGGGGCAGAAGATACTCGATATAGGTCCGAGATGGCACAAGTCGAAAGAGGGAACTCCGGTGATGGGAGGTCTTCTGTTTATCTTCGGGTCTCTGGCGTCTGTCGTGATTTTCGGGCTAACCCTTGAAAATCAAAGCGGCGGAATCGCCGTCGTATATACTTACGCCCTGGCTCTCTGCTGCGGGATTATCGGATTTTTCGACGATTACGCGAAATTAATCAAGAAGCAAAACGAGGGTCTGACGGTTGTACAGAAATTCGCTTTACAGTTCCCCCCGCCGATAATCTACGTCGTTTTAATGAGATATTCGGGGATTATAAATTCTGAATTATATATCCCGTTTGTCAACGCAAATATAGAACTCGGCGTTTTCTACTATATATTTATAGTTTTCGGAATCGTCTATATTATGAACAGCGTGAATCTGACGGACGGAATAGACGGTCTGTGCGGAACCGTTACGGCGATAATAACGGTGATGTTTATCGTTATATTTTATATAGACGGAAACAGTCCCGGACTGGTGATTTCCGGAGCGTGCCTCGGAGGGATTATAGGCTTTCTGTATTTTAATATTTATCCCGCGAAGGTCTTCATGGGAGACACGGGCTCGCTGTTTCTGGGAGGAATAGTTTCGGGAATCGCGGTATGGCTGAATATGGAACTGCTGCTTTTATTGTTCGGGATTGTCTATATAATCGAATCGCTTTCGGTTATGATACAGGTGACGGGATTTAAACTGACGGGTAAACGCGTATTTAAAATGTCGCCGATACACCACAGTTTCGAAATGAGCGGCTGGAGCGAATTTAAAATCGTTTCGGTCGCCGCGTCGCTCACTCTGTTTATGTGCGCGGTATCGGTAATCGCGGCGGTATCGAGATAATAAATAAAATAAAGCGAAGGAGGAAAAAATATGACGCGGAATCCCCGTAACAAAAACAACCGGCTCAAACGGCAGACGAAGACGCAAAAACCGGTTCTACGCAAGACGGAGCCTTACGGACAGGTTACGACCGGTAAAAAATCAAGAAAGAGAAACCGGGCCGTGGAGCTCGTCGTCTACAGGTCGGGAGTGGACCATATATTTATGATGCTCGTGATTATCCTGCTGCTGCTCGGTACGGTCATGATATTCAGCGCGAGTTACGCGAACGCCCTGCAATACAGGGGAGACAGCTATTATTTTGCGAGAAGGCAGTTTTTTATGGCGGCTCTCGGCGTCGCAGCGATGGTCGGGGCGTCGCATTTTGCCAAATACACGTTTCTGGAAAAAATCGCGGTCTGGTTTTTTGCGGCGACGCTTCTATTAAATTATATTACCCCGGTTTTCGGAATGATGAGATGGATAATTCTGCCGGTTCTGGGAACTTTTCAGCCGTCCGAGCTTTTAAAAGTCGCGGTTGTCCTTCTCTTCGCGTTTTATATAAACAAGGCGGGAGACAGGATGAGGACTTTATTCTGGGGGATATTAGTTCCCGGACTGATAATAGTTTTAATAGCCGTAGCGATGTTTTTCCAGAGCCATTTTTCGGGGCTGATAATAATAGCCGCGATATGCTGCTTTATTATATTTATCGGCGAAGCGCCTCTTAAATGGCTCGGGGCTTTCGCGGCTATAGGCGCGGGGCTCGTTGCAATCGGCATATTCGGCAGCGAATACGCAAGGTCGAGGGTGGAAATGTGGAGGGACCCGTTCCTTGACCCGTCCGGCGACGGATATCAGACGATTCAGTCGCTTTACGCGATAGGTTCGGGAGGGCTTACGGGAGTAGGCTGGGGGCAGAGTATGCAGAAGCACCTGTATCTTCCCGAACCCCAAAACGATTTTATTTTCGCCATAATATGCGAAGAGATGGGATTTATAGGCGCGCTTATTATTATATCTCTGTTTATCGTTTTGATATGGCGGGGATTCGTCATAGCGTATCACGCGCCGAATAAATTTTCTTCTCTGGTAGTTATGGGGATAATAATAAAAGTCGCGATACAGTTTCTGCTGAATATCGCGGTCGTGACTAATACGATTCCCAATACCGGAATCTCGCTGCCGTTTTTCAGTTACGGTGGCACAGCGTTAATCGTTTTGATGGGGGAGATGGGGATAATTTTATCGGTTTCGAGATATTCATATGAAGAAAAAGCGTAAAAAAACGCGGGGGAGTTGATTTATCATGCGTATTCTGATAAGCGGAGGAGGCACGGGAGGGCACATAAATCCCGCCGTCGCCATAGCGAATTATCTGCGCGAAAAAAACAAAAATATACAGGTCGCTTTTGCCGGAACGCAAAAGGGACTGGAAAGCAAAGTAGTGCCTAAAGAGGGATATAAATTATATTGTTTGAAAGTGCGTCCGTTTAACAGAAAGAAAAAGTTTTCTTTCGCGAATATAGACGCGCTGATAAAGGCGTTCACTTCACAGCTCGCGGCGAAGAAAATAATAAAAAAATATAATCCCGATATCGTCATAGGCACGGGGGGTTACGTGAGCTGGCCCGTGCTTTCGGCCGCCGCGAAGCTTAAAATCCCGACGGTCATACACGAACAGAACGCATTTCCCGGGCTGACGACTAAAATGCTCGCGAAAACGGCCGACAAAGTAATGATAAGCTTCGAGGAGAGCAGAAAATATTTTAAAGATAAAAGCAGGCTTATATATACGGGAAACCCCGTAAAGGCCGAGTATTTTAACATAAATCCAAA
>WRMA01000029.1 GCA_009777355.1 Oscillospiraceae bacterium
GACGCACCAGATTCAGGTTCTGGCGCCTTCACGGGTGTGTGGGTTCAAATCCCATCTCCCGCACCAAAATTTTAAAACCCCCGGTTTTACGGGGGTTTTTGCGTTAAAAAAACAAGCGTACACGATTTTACACGGAAAAATTTAGTGAATTTATAATTTTAAGGAGTTGTAATTACGATTTATGAACAAAAAGAACAAAAAAATACTTGTTACAGGCGATTACGCGGGCGCGCAGTGGCATCCTCTTAAAGGAGTCGACGAACGGCTTGAGAAAATCCTCGCCGGATATGATTTGGATTTCAGCGAAAATTATCCCGGACTTACCCCCGAAGAATTAAATAACTACGGCGTTTTGATTTGCTATATTGACGCATGGAACAAAAGAGGCGCGAGAAAAGCGGCGGGCGCGATTCTGTCGTATGTAGCCGGGGGAGGTTCCCTGCTCAGCTTGCACTCGGGTATAATCATGAGTTCCACTCCCGAAATGGAACTCATGCAGGGAGGCCGTTTTACCGGACATCCCGAAGCCTGCGAGCTTACGTATTCTCCAGTTTCTCCCGTAAATTCAGAACATAAACACCCGGTTCTTGAGGGTATAGAAGCGTTTACGATTTTTGAAGAACCCTACAGGATAGATTTATGCGCTTTTGCCGAACACGAAAAACTCCTGACCTATTCCCACGACGGCAGAGACGACTGGCCCGCGGGCTGGACCCTGCCTTACGGTATGGGCAGAATCGTCTATTTGTCTCCGGGCCATCAGGCTTCGTCGTTCGATAATAAAACTTTCGCGGGGCTTATATTAAACAGTATCAGATGGCTGTCCGGGAGCGGCTCTTAATTTCCGGCGCATTATTTTAGACAAAGCTAACCCTAATCGTTCCAGCCGGAGATTACGCCGTTTTCGTCCCACAGCGCGCGCCAGTCCGACGCGCCTTCCCACAGAAACACCTGACCTTTTATCAATCTGCAGTTTTTGTCCGCGAGGCGTATTTTCTCCATTTCCTCATCGCTCAGCGGGTCGCTTAACATACATACGAGGTTACTTTCATATTCGTTTTCGTATACTGAAAACGGTATCGGTATCTGTCCTCTCTGAACCGCCCATTTCAGGCATACGACCGCCGGGTGTATATTATGCGCCCGGGCGATTTCTATTATCTCCGGCATTTTTACCGCCGATATGTCTTCCGGGGTTTTGTCGCGTTCGGGGCGGGTCGGCGAGCCTATTGGACAGAACCCGATCGGCCGTATATTTTTATCCATGCAGTAATTATACAATTCTTCCTGCTGGAACGCGGGATGCAGTTCCATTTCGAGCGCGGCGGGTTTAACCCTGCACAGAGGCAGTACGGCTTCGAGCTTCGGAACGGTCATGTTCGACATACCCAGACTTTTTACCAGTCCCATGCCGTACAGTCTTTCCATCTGCCTCCAGCAGTCCATAAATTCCTCGGCGAAAAACGGTCTCGAATCGGGATTTCTCGCGTCTCCGTCGCAGCCTGGGGCGTGATAGTTCGGGAAAGGCCAGTGCATAAAATATATATCTATATAATCAATCCGTAAATCTTTCAGAGTTTTCGCGCAGGAAATCAAAACGTCCCCCCTTCCGTGCATATCGTTCCACACTTTCGACGTTATGATTAACTCTTCGCGTTTAATTTTTTTGTTCCCGAACGCTTCGGCGAAAACTTCGCCGATTAAATCTTCGTTGCCGTAAATCGCCGCGCAGTCAAATAATCTGTACCCTTTTTCGATAGCCCCTTGCACCGCCTGCGAAACCTGAGCGGGCGTAAATTTATCCGAGCCGAACGTTCCCATGCCTATGCACGGAACCTGAAGTATTTTCCCGTTGTTATCTAAGTCTATTACCGGTATTTTTTTCATAAATATTTCACTCCTTATTAATAATTAATCAATAACAAAAATTATTTTACCCTTTACTTCTCCGGGCGTTTTATATAAATCAAACGCTTCGCCCGCCTGATTTAATTTAAACCTTCTGAAAATCATATCGTCGTCGAATTTAAGCCGCCCCGTCTTGAAATAATGCGCGGTCAGCGTCCATTCTTCTCCGGGAAACGGCGCCGAATAACTCATCCACGACCCTGTAAGTTTAAATTCCTTACGGTTCATGTTCTCGAAAAGTTTCGGCGTAAATACCAAATCTTTTGACGGCGTGCCGATAAAGCAGACGTTCGCTTTATTTGCGGCTATTTCAAAAGCCAGACGCATAGTTTCGTCCGAACCCGCCGTTTCAAACACAAAATCATATCTATTTTTATTTATTTCTGTTTCTTCTCTTTTTGTATTTACAATATAATCCGCGCCCAATTTTCCGCACAAATTCAGCCGTTCGTCCGATATATCAAACACGGTTACCGATTTCGCGCCGAATATCTTCGCCCACTGCATAGTAAATATGCCGATTGTTCCTCCGCCGAGTACCGCAGCGTCGCGGCCTCCGGTATAATTATTAACCCGAAGTCCGTGTAAAGCCACAGTCGACGGTTCAAACAGCGCGCCCTGTTCGTAAGACACGCTCCCGTCAAACTTTACGGCGTTCGATTCCGGCAGTTTTATATATTCGGCGAAGCCTCCCTGACTTCTCGAGCCGATAAAGCCGTAATACCGGCACAGCGCGAAATCGCCTTTCAAACAGTCGCCGCAGTTTCCGCACGGAACAAGCGGAACTCCCGCGACTCTGTCGCCGGCGCGTAAATTTTTTACGCCGCTTCCCGTTTCCGTTATTTCGCCCGCAAATTCATGTCCCAGAACGTTCGGATAATAATGCGAGGCGTTATTTAATACTCTCGGAACGTCCGAGCCGCATATGCCGGCGGCGCGAACTTTAACGATTACGCTGTTTTCGTCTCCGTCGTCTCCGCCCAAAACGGGCGTCGTCCAGTCGCCGTATCTAATATCGCCGTTTGCGTATAATACCGCCGCTTTCATAAAATATTCAAATCCTCTCCGCTATATTTATTATTAATTCTTATTCTCAATCTTTTTTCGCTTTATCGGCTTCGGCGGCGTTCTTGGTCGCCGCTTCCCTGTCCGCTTTCATCTCCTCGACCGTTTTGGTATGCAGGCGCGCCGCGCCCTCGTATCCCTCTTTTACCTGAACTTTCGGGTTCTGCAATCTGACTTTTGCCCGCTCTATCTCGCCGCTTCCGGCATACTGCGGCAGCCACCGTTCGCCCGCGGCGAGCATTTCGTCGGTCATTTGCTCAATTTCGTATGTATTGCAGACGGCTCCCGTAAGAGGGTCGAGCATCATCGCCTGAATTAATAAATTTCTGTCGGCGTGAACGGCGGCTTCGACCGCGAGTCTCTGAACGTTTATGCTCTGCGCGCATACTGCGGCGCAGCCCAGGGGCAGTTTCCCGACTTTCGGGATATTGATTCCGTTCGCGTCGGCGTAACCGGGAACTTCGACTATCGCGTCGTCGTCGAGATTCGTTATGCAGCCGTTATTTACAACGTTGAAATGACCTCTGTAAACCCTCCCGGTCTCGAGCCCCTCGATAATTTTCGCGCCGTGTTCAGAGGAACGCTGCGTTCCGTCGTATTTTTTCGGGTCGGCTTTGAGCCAGTTCGGGAAATCGCTCTCAAACCAGTTTCTGCCTTCAGTACATACCCTCAGATATCCGCCCGTTTCGCCGTTTATCCACGAGCTTAAATCTATCCAGTCGTTTATTTCTCCCGGACGTTTTCTGTACCACGAGACATATTCTGACAAATGTCCGTTTGATTCGGTCGAATAATAACCGAAACGTTTAAGCATATCTATCCTTACTTTTTCCGTTTTAGAATAAACCGGATGTTTCTCGAACGCTTCGAGAATTTTGCCGGTTAAATCCTCGCCCTTGTGCTTTACCTGAATATACCATGTCTGATGATTTATTCCCGCGCAGATTATATCGACTTCGTTCATAGGCAGACCAAGAGCGTCCGATATCTGCCAGTGTCCGCCCTCCACTCCGTGGCACAGCCCTATAGTATTGACCTTGCCGTAATGATTCGCAGCCCACGTGAGCATTGCGTTCGGATTCGCGTAGTTCAAAAACAGAGCGTCTTTTTCGCACACCTCGCGTATGTCCTTGCAGAAATCGAGAGTCGCGGCGACTCCTCTCTGTCCGTACATAATCCCTCCCGCGCACAGCGTATCTCCTACGCACTGGTCGATTCCGTATTTCAGCGGGATTCTGATATCCGTCTCAAACCCTTCGAGCAAGCCTATCCTGACGCAGCTGACGATATATTTCGCCCCCTCGAACGCTTCGCGTCTGTCCTGCGTCGCTTTAATCTTGATTTTAAGCCCGTTCGAATCGATATCCCTTTGGCACAGCCGCGTGACCATATCGAGATTATTTTGATTTATATCGGTAAACGCGACCTCGCAGTCCTGAAATTCCGGTACCGATAATAAATCGCACAGAAGGGTTCTCGTAAAACCTATGCTTCCCGCGCCCACAAACGCTATTTTAAACGACATAAAAAATACCTCCGAAAATATTAATAAAAATTTTTTTATTCCATAAGCTAAATTATACTATAACTTAACTCTTATGTCAACCGTTTTAAACTTAACACAATTTTTACAATTTACTATATTATATCTTCAGTAAAAACATGATATACTGTGAGATAAATTATTATTTTAAATTAATAGAAGAGGTAAAAATCATGATGAAAAAACGCCGTAAACTGAAAATCTTTCTGCTTGCCTGCGCCATACTCGCACTAACCGTAACGGGGTATATTTTAATTTCGGGCTGGATAGGCGGTCTGCCTAAGCTTAATTATAATTACGGGGAAAATATATCTCCCGGTCCGGCTTATCCCGATACGGATTTTATTGTAATCAGCGATATTCATGCGTACGACCCTTCTCTGGGAACTTCCGGCTCCGCTTTTGAATCGGTCATGAAATCGGACAGGAAGCTGCTGCCGGAAAGTCTCGAGCTTCTGGATTACGCCGTCGGTGAAATATTAAATTCAGACGCGAAATTCGTTATTATTCCCGGAGACTTAACCAAAGACGGCGAGATAATCAATCATAATATTCTGGCGCAGAGACTCTCAAAACTTACGGACGCGGGAATCGGCGTTTATGTAGTTCCCGGGAATCACGACGTAAACTCCCCCGATGCGCTTTCGTTTTCGGGCGATATATCAACTCCGGTCGACAGCGCGTCGAGAGAAGATTTCAGTCGTATATACGAGCCGTTCGGCTACGGCGCGGCGTTAAAGCGAGACTCCGGTTCTTTGAGCTATGCGGCCGAACCCGTCGACGGTTTGTGGCTTCTCGCAGTCGACGCTTGCCGTTTCGACGAGAATACGCCCGGTCAGAAAGCCGCCGTCGGGGGTAAAATAAGCCAGGCTACGGCCGACTGGATTGCCGAAACTCTCGAGGAAGCCGATAAACTGGGTAAAGCCGTTATCGCGGTTATGCACCACGGCGCGGCCGAACACTGGAAAGGCCAGAGCAAACTTCACCCGGATTATTTAATAGACGAGTATAAATATTTCGGCGAACTTCTCGCGTCGTATAACGTCAGGTTAATTTTTACGGGACACTACCACGCCCAGGATATTACCCGCGCCGATTTCAAAAACGACAAATATATATACGACGTGGAAACCGGCTCGCTTATTACCGCTCCGTGCCCTATTCGTTACTGCTCGATTCGCGATAATATCTTTTCTTCCGAGACTTTGACTATCGTCGATAAAATCCGTCCGGGAACAGACTTCGCGCAGAAATCAACCGATTTCGTTAAAACGACCGTTATGCTCGAAGCGATAAACACTCTTAAAAAATACAACGTATCCGACAAAGATTCAGATATTATCGCCGACGCGGTCGGAGACGCTTTCGCGGCGCATTACGCGGGCGACGAAAATCCTGATTTCAGACCGTTTTTAGATAAAAGCGAGTTGAGCCTTTGGGGACG
The DNA here is from genome assembly GCA_009777355.1 of Oscillospiraceae bacterium. Taxonomy (GTDB): domain Bacteria; phylum Bacillota; class Clostridia; order Oscillospirales; family WRJC01; genus WRJC01. The sequence continues at coordinate 5,961 of WRMA01000029.1, forward strand.
TTTTATATTATTTATGCAGCAGTACGTTCTGGACGGACTGTGGGCCGACCTCGAACCGGGCGACAATAATATTTCTTTCTCTCTTGATTAAATTAATAAATTAATCATTTCTGCTTATTTGATAATGCGCTTTCGCGAGAAAATCTTCGTCGGGTTCAAATCCCCAGCCAGGTCCGTCCGGAACGGCGGCGCGCCCGTCTTTTATTATTATCTGCGGCGTATAACATTCAGTCGCCCATAAATCTTCTTCTATCCCGCATTCAAGAAAAGGATACGGATTGTCTATATGCGCCATATAGTGCAGACCCATAATAAATATCGGCGAACGGTTCGACGTATGAGGGGTTACGGGCAGATTTTTGGAGGCGGCGAGTTTTGCGACTCTCAGCGAGCGTGAGAAACCGCCCAGATATAATAAATCCGGCTGGCATATGTCCATGACGCGCCGCTCAATCATGTTTTCCCACACGGTATCTATGTAATCCTGTTCGCCTCCCGCTACGGGTATGCCTATTTTTTCGCACGCGTCGCGGACGGCTTTTGTCTCCTCGGTTTTCCAGTACGGACAAGGCTCTTCAAAAAATTTAACGCCGCAGTCATGCAGAAAACGCGCCGTCTCGATTGCTTTTTCGACTGAATAATTGCCGTTGACGTCGACGTAAATTTCCGTGCCCGGTCGTGCGGTTTCTATCATGGCCCTAACCATGTCTTCCGTTCGTCCGTCCCAAAAATCGCGGTCCCGCCCGACGGGTATGCCGGGGTGCAGTTTAATCGCCCGGTAGCCGAATTTATCCTGTATTTCCCTGAGCCTGTCCGCTTCTTCCCGCACGGGCAAGTCGCGTTTCATGCTTGACGCATATAAATCGATATAATCGCGTCCGCTTTTTTTCCCCGCGAGAACGGCGGCGCTCACGCCTTTTTTCTTTGCCTCGAGGTCCCATAGAGCCGTATCTATACCGGCCGCGGCGCGTGCGAGAAACGTTCCGAGATATTTATAGTTCCGGCGGATTACTTCGTCGGCGACGTCCGTAAAATCGTTTACGTCCGGCGAGTTATGCGACGCGAACGCTGTTCCGGCGGCGATTTGATGCAGTACGAGCGCGCTTATATTCGCCGCAAAAGGCGCGGTCATCCCCCATCCCTGCGCGCCGTCGCCGTCTGTTATCCTGACGAGGCATATATTATCTCCGGAATAGCTCTCGATTGATTTTATTTTCGTTTCCATTTATAATTACATTTCCTTTCTTAATAATTTTATAATTTTTTTATTATTTATTCAAGAAACTCTCCGCTTATGTTTCTTGTTACGTAACCCCATAAATCCTCAACCGTCCGGCTATATCCGTGTCTTGTAAAAGTTCCGTGACTTTTCGCGAGTTCGGGCGTATAATCTTTCAGCAAATATACATGACCGTTAAGCCAGCCGCTTCCGTAATAATATATAGTCGGCGTAAATACGGGATTCTCGATGATAATTCGATTTTGATTTTCTCCGGTTTCGATGCGTTTCACTATATCGAAGCTGATAAACCCCCCGACCATATTCATAGGTCTAATCATTCCCGAGGCCAAATTCCCCAGGGAATAAACGCACAGAGTTTTATTCCCCCCGATTCCCTCGAGCCATTCAACCGGCTGAAGAACATGGGGATGGTGTCCGATTATTGCGAGAACCCCATGGTCCGCCATCAACTGCGCGAGCCTTTTTTGATTTGTTGTCGGATTAAAACTGTCTTCTTCTCCCCAGTGTACCGAAACTATAACCGCGTCAGATATTTCTTTGGCTTTTTCTATTTGCGATACGATAAGCCCGTCGTCTATATACGGGATAATAACTTCAGACCCTGCGGGAAGCGCGAGTCCGTTCGTCGAATAAGTATAAGCGAGGAACGCCGTCTTTATTCCGTTGCGTTCGATTATTTTTATATCGTAAAGTTCGTCCCGGTTTAAATAATCCCCTATAACGAGAGGAGGGAGAGAGCGAAGAAAATCAATAGTATTAACCAAGCCTTTTTCGCCTTTGTCCAGCATATGATTATTCGCTATATTTATTACGTCGAAGCCGAGTTCGGCTAAATCATGACCAAGGTCCTGCGGGGAATTAAACAGCGGATAACCCGCCAGAGCGTAATCGCTTCCCGCCATTGGAGTTTCCTGGTTTATAAACGCAATATCGGCCGAGGCGATTATATCCGCGGCGTCTGCGAACATCGGCTTAAAATTATATTCTCTGCCGTCGGGCAGCGCTCTCCTCTGCGCGTCCATCCACAGACATTCGTGTACTACGTTGTCGCCGGTTCCGGTAAATCTTATGCGAATCTCTTTTTCTTCCGGTTCGGGAATATTTTCGGATTCCGCTGTATCTGTTATCTCTGTTATATCCGTTATTTCCGGGAGTTCTGTTTGCTCTGTTCGTTCCGTTGAAATATAATTATCCAGTATATTTGAAATATTAGAAGGCGTTTCTGTTTCCGGCGGTTTTGCGCCGTTGTTCTTGTCGGAATCGCGCATACTGAAAAAAGCGAACATCGCAAGTACGGCGACTATTAACGCCGCGAAAAATATTGCGTATTTTCTGTCCGGTTTCGTCTGCATTTATTTATTCCTCCGGGATTTTTAATTTTTGATAACGGTTAATCCGTCTTTAAGCGCCGAAACAAAACCGTCGATTTCATCGGCCGTATTATATTTTGAAAAACTGATTCTTATTGTCGAATCCGCTTCGTTTCTGTTTAAGCCGGAGTTTAAAAGAACCCGGTTAGACTCGTGGGATTTGCGGCGTTTTTCAGAACACGCGGAACCCGACGATATATATATTTTTCTGCCGGATAAATAATTCTGCATAACTTCGCTTTTTATATTATACGGCAGTCTTAAACTCATTATATATTTTGAAAGATTTTGATTTAAGTCAATAAAATTAAACATAACGTCCGGACATTTTTGTTTTATTTGCAAAACGGCGTAATCGAAAAGATTATTTATATACTCCTGATTTTTATATAAATTTTCAGAAGCTTCCGCGGCGGCTTTTCCGAAAGCGAAAATCCCGGGGGTGTTCAGGGTTGAGGAACGATAATTATTTTCCTGCCCTCCGCCGAAAATTTGAGGGATTATTCTCCTGCCTTTGCGTAAAAACAGCGCGCCCGAGCCTTTTATTCCGTGGATTTTATGCGACGACGCGCTCATCATGTCGAGTTTAAATCTATTTAAATCGATATTAATTTTCCCGTATGCCTGAACCGCGTCGCAGTGGATATATAAATTACCGCGCAAATTCAAGCTTTCCGTTATTTTAATAATTTCTTTTATGTCAGACTCGAAAATTCCGCCCGTTTCGTTGTTTATAAGCATGGCAGAAATTAAAATAACTTTTTCGCAGAGACTGTTTTTGAACTTGTCTAAATCAAGACGCCCGTTTTTCGCGGACAGAAAAACAACCTCGAAGCCTTTTTTTTCAAGTTCGAGCATAGGCGCGTAAACCGACGGATGTTCTATATCGGTCGTAATTATTTTATTCCCGCGGTTTTTCAAGGCTTCAGCCGCGCCGAACAGCGCGAGATTATTCGCTTCCGTTCCCGAAGAGGTGAAAATAATGTCCCCCGCGGTTTTGTTTATATTAAGCGACGAAGCTATTATATTCCTCGAGTTTCCGACCTGTTTTTCCGCGTCAAGGCCAAAACCGTGCATAGAGTCGGGATTTGCGTAACTATTCAGGGAGTAAGCCAGGAAATCCAGAACTTCGGGAGACGGTTTTGCCGTCGACGCCGAATCCAGATAAATAATATTATCCGCTTTTTCGTTCATTATTTTATATTATTGAAATTTTAAATTTAATTTATTTTTTATTTTATTATATCAGCTTTTGATTTATATGTCAATCGCAGGATTAAATAAATATGCGGTTTTTGAACGAGTAAACAAATTATGACCTTGACATTATTAATAAAACTTGATATAATTATAAAAAGATTTCAGAATTTACAGAGGGGGTAAAATATATGACGGGATTTGAACGGGTTGCGGCAACGCTTAACAGGGAACGTACGGACAGGCCGCCGTTTGATTTTTGGGCGGAAGAACCGACGTTAAACCGGCTGTTCGCATATATCGGACATAATAATCAGGAACGTTTTCTCGACGATATGCAGATTGATATCCGGTCGTTCGACGCGATAAAGCCGGACAATAAAAATCTTGGGAACGGCGTTTTTGAAAATATGTGGGGAGAGAGATTTATATTCGCGGAAACAGGCTGGGGAAAAATGCGGGAGGATACGCGCGGCGCTTTATATTACGCCGAAAGCCTCGATGAAATCATGGCGTTCCCGTTTCCGTCGAACGACGTCATTGACTATAGCAGGCTTCGGGAGCAGTGCCGCGGGGCGAGGGAGAAGAAGCTTGCCGTAAGATACGGCTTCGGAGATATCTGGCAGCGTCCGTCTCTGGTCAGAGGGTTGGAGAATCATCTTACGGACATGGTAACTAATCCCGGTTGGACGCATTATCTAAGCCGGGTTTTTACTGATTTTTATATAGAAGATTATAAACGCGCGTGGGAAGCTTCTGACGGGAATATAGATATATTTTTAGTGGTAACGGATTTGGGAACGCAGAGAGGACCGCTTATTTCCATTAAAATGTTCGAAGAATTCGTCGCGCCGTATCTCTCGGAAATCGGCGAAGTCATACATAAACTCGGGGCGAAATTCATGTTCCACAGCTGCGGTAATATCGCGGCGTTTATTCCGCCGCTGATTAAATGCGGCGTCGATATACTAAACCCGATTCAGCCCACGGGTACGGAAGACATGACCCCCGGAGAACTCAGGAAGTTCTCGAAGGAAATCTGCTTCCACGGAGGCATGGACGTACAGCGCCTTCTCCCTTACGGTACGGCCGGGGAAATACAGAGTGAGGCAAGAAAATACGCCGGGATTTTCGGCTCGGGTTATATTATATGCCCCGCGCATCTTTTCCAGCCCGATACTCCCCCGGAAAATATCGTCGCGTTATATCAGTCGTTTAAATAATTATTTTGAGTTAACCCGAAAGTCACACGGGTTTCCCGAAAGCGATACAGAAAATTATATTGGTTAAATTTCTCCCGGAGTCCGTAAGGGTGTAAAGCTCGTTGGTCTTGCATATGATTTTTGCCGCCTCGAGTATTGAAAGATGATGGTATAACTGACCGCCTATGCAGCCTGTTTTCATAGTCAGCTCGTTCGACGACATAAACTTCTTCGACATGAGAGCTTTCAATATATTTATTCTCTTCGGGCTCGAAAACGCCTCGACGGCCGACGAGATTTTGTTTTCGTCGATTTCGTCTATTTCAGAAATATCCCGCAGGGAATAATAAACGGCTTCGCCGATTCCTCCGTGTTCGGAACCGCTCGCCGAAAAAACGCCGGAAACGCAAACCCCCGATTCTCCCGCCAGTTCGCGCATTGTCCGGGTTAACGCGTCCGCTTTCTCTTTAAACCTGTAATACAGCGCGCCGTAACCGGAAGCCTGCGGAGCCGCGGGAATATTATTCTGCGGCTTCATGCCGTCGATTTGCTTTTGCAGAGCGTCCAGGTTCTGCTGGATTTGTTTTAAAATATTATTCTCCATATTTTTATTTCGCCTTATTTGTTATTCGCCGCCGTCTTCTCCGTTTGATATGTCTGATATATCGCCGGAATCGTCAAAATCATCGGGGTTGCCGAAATCAAATTTCTGCGCGTCTCTTCCCGATATATATACGCCCGATTCTTCCAGGGAATCCAGTACGGAGAAATCCTCTATAAAATTCGCGTCGAGATAAACGACCGCAAGATTTTCAAGACCGGCAAGAGGACCGACTCCGAGTATATTGTTGTCGTTCAGAGACAGCATCGATAGATTTTTGAGCGAAGCGAGGGGAGATATGTCTATTATATTATTTTCGTCGGCATAAAAAGTTTCAAGAGCGGCGCAGTTTTCTATGCCGTCTATACCGGTCAGGTTATTTGCGCCGATTCTCAGGTCGGTCAGGGAAGAGAGATTAAAAATCGGCGAAGCGTCGTCTATATCGTTACCCGACAAATACAATTCTTTAAGCGCCGTAAGCCCCGACAAAGGCTCTATATCTGTTATGCCGTTGTCCGATAAATTTAAATTATTAAGCGAAGTCAGACCGGAGAGAGCCGATACGTCCGATATCTGATTCGAGTCGAGATATAAATCCCTGATATTTGTTAAATCTTTGAGCGGGCTTATATCTTCTATTCCGTTGCCCCTCATATATAAATCCCTGATATTTCCGAGAGAAGAGACAAAAGATATGTCCGAAACTCCCGGAGTTACCGTGAGATTCAGCGATTCGAGAGAGTTAAGACTTTCAAAGACCGACGGGTCTCCTATCAGACAGTACATGATAGTCAGGCTTTTAAGCGGCGTAAGTTTTGCAACGGGAGAAAAATCCGACGCTCCTATATTCGACAGCCTCAGATTCGTAAGCGAAGTCAGGCTTTCAAGGAAACTTAAATCCCTGAGTTCCTTCAGCGAATCGGGAGAATATCCGGGGTCGGGTCCGTTGACGACCAGATATTCGAGATTTTTAAAAAGAGATAGACTCGAGAAGTCTTTTATATTGTCTTCGGAGAGCGCGGAAACGAGAAGGTCTTCGACGCTCGGAGCGTCGAAATCGAACTCTTCCCCGTTTTCAGCCGAATAATCGGGGTCGTTCCTGCGCGCTTCGGCGTCCGCCTCGTTCTTCTTGATAAGCCCGAGGGCGTCGTCTCTGCCGAGGGCGAGACTGTATCCGTCCGAATAGGGATTCGCCTCGAAGACGATAATCTTAATTTCGTCCAAATCTTTCTGCGTTATACCGGCGGGGTATTTATTCAATACGGACGCCATAGAATTTATAAAAGATTTGTCGGTCAGTAAATTTGTCCTGTGAAGCAGACCGTCGGCAGTTACATAGACGGTAAGCGTAAGAACGAGTACGATTGCGATAACTAAAAAGATTGTTCCGTAGTCTTTACGGTTTCTGGAGCCGCTTGTTTTTTTTGCTTTTGTCGTCGCCATTTTATTATTCCTCCGGGGTTTTTCTTTAATTATTTTATTCGCGCGGAGCGCGCGCGGGAAACGCGTCAAAACGTTCCCTACCCGAATAGAATACCATTAAATCCTGTAAAAGTCAATAGCGTTTTAAGCATTTTTTGCATATTACAGCAAAATTATTATTATTTTTTACTGTATTTGTCCAAAATTTCGTCTATTTTGTCGTTATCTGTCTTTTCTGAATTTCCGGCGTAAGCCGAACGCTGCCGTCTGCAGGCGCAGCTCTCCCCGGTTTTATATCTGACTTTCTTGTTTTCGGACTTGATAAAACTCCTGAAGTCGCCGCATAAAATATCTCTGCATATAATCATAAAATTTCAGCGCCCCTCCGTAATTTATGTTAAATATTGATTTATTATTATAATATTCTCAAAATTTGCAGTTTGTGACTTAAAACGCTTGAATAAAATAATAAAACGTGATATAATTTAAATTATTGATCGTTAAATTATTAAACGGAGATATAATTTATGAAAAAATTGAAAATTGCCGTTATCGGCGCGGGAAGCGCTTACACTCCCGAACTCATAGAGGGTTTAATCAATAGAAAAGAAATACTGCCCGTAACTGATATTTCGCTTATGGATATCGACAAGCGAAAACTTGATATAGTCGGCTCTCTCTCAAAACGTATGCTCGACCGCGGCGGGCTCGGCTGTAATTTCAGTATAACCGGAAATCTTGACGACGCTCTGCTCGACGCCGATTTCGTATTTGTCCAGATAAGAGTCGGCAAACTGCCCGCAAGGGTACTCGACGAGAAAATCCCTCTTAAATATAATTTAATAGGTCAGGAAACGACAGGAATCGGAGGATTTTTCAAAGCTCTGCGAACTATTCCCGTACTTATGGACATAAGCGGAAAGATGCGGAAATTGTGCCCGGACGCATGGATGATAAATTTCTCGAACCCGTCCGGAATCTGCGGTCAGGCTCTCTTGAATTATACGGAAACGAAAATGATAGGTTTATGCAACGGCCCTATCGGTATGCTGAATATCCCCGTCTGGAATCTGGGATTTGAAAAAACAGATTCGGAAGTCGAATATATCGGGCTGAATCATCTTGGCTATGTTACTTCAATTATAAATAAAAACGACGGCAGGGATTATCTTAAAGACGCTCTTAACGGGGACGAGGAAATCTTAAATAAACTCGGCGGCGCGCAGGGTCACTCGAAAGAGATAATAAAACTCGCGGGAGGAATCCCGAGTAGTTATCTTAATTATTTTTACAGACCCGGATATAATCTCAAAAAACTGCTTGAATCCAAAACGAGCAGGGGAGAGGACTGCATAGAAATAGAAGAACGTCTGCTTGCTATGTATCAGGACGCGAATCTTTACGTTAAACCCGAGGAACTCTCGAAACGCGGAGGCGCAATGTACTCTGAAATCGCCGTGTCTCTTGCCGAATCTCTATGGACTGATAATAAAAATATTCATATAGTAAATATTTTAAATAACGGCGCTGTCGATTTCATGGAAAACGACGACGTAATCGAAATCGGCGCGACAGTCGGCAGAGACAGCGCTGTTCCCGTTAGTTTAAAAAATCCGGTCAGCCGTCATATAAAATCGATGATGAGAACGGTTAAGACATATGAGCGTTACACGGTCGAAGCCGCTTTGACCGGAAGCAGAGACGACGCAATCAGGGCGTTGATGTCTAATCCGTTAATCGGCGACACAGATAAGGCAAAGGCGTGCTTTGAAGAAATGCTCGAAGCGCATAAAGATTATCTGCAAATATTTTATAACGGGAGTAATTAAAAATATTTATGTTTGTAACAGTATTGGGTTCGTCGGGCTGCCGTTACGATTACGGCAACGACACGGCAAGTTTTTTAATCAATAATAAAATAATCGTCGATACCGGCTGGAATCTCGTTGAGAATCTTCTGGATTTAAATTTAGACCCCGTGAATTTCAGAACTGTTTTGTTTACCCATTTTCATCACGACCATTATATTTCCCTGCCGCAGTTTTTGTTTTATCACGATATATACGGAACGAAAATGAGCGAGCTTAATTTTATAGGTCCCGGGGAGGATTTACAAAAAGTAGTAAGTCTCGCGGCGGATTTTCTGCAGGTATCGAGATTTTACGAAGAGTCTGAAATATTAACGCCGAAGCTTACAAAAATAAAATCCGGAGAAAATATAACGCTTGATTTCGACTGCGGCGAAAAATTATTTATAGAGGCTCATAAATCAATACATCCCGTAGACGGCAGACTTTATCGCGTAACAGATGAAAAAACAGGCAAAATAACCGGATTTTCCGGAGATACGGTCGTTAGCTTAGACGAAATCGAATTTTTTAAAGACTGCGATTTGCTGATTCACGAATGTTCGCTCGGGGGTAAAAAAAATTACAGAAACGATAATTTATATATGCACGCATCAGCAGAGGAAGCCGCAGGAATCGCGTCGGCGTCCGGCGTGAAAAAACTCGCGCTCGCGCATTATCCCGAAAAATTAAGAGACGAATGTTTCAACGCCGCCAAAGAAAAATTCAGCGGCGAAATACTGACGCCGAAAAAAGGCGATATTATCGAGGTGTGAAAAAATATTATGGAAAAATATATAATGGCTCTCGACCAGGGAACGACGAGTTCGCGCTGTATTATATTTAATAAAAACAGCGAGATTCTAAGCTCGTCTCAAAAAGAAATTACGCAGTATTATCCGGAGAACGGCTGGGTTGAACACGACCCGTACGAGATTTTAAACTCACAGATAAGCGCCGCGAAAGAGGCGATGGATAAAATAAATATATCTTATAGGAATATAGCCGCAATAGGCATAACGAATCAGCGCGAAACGACCGTCGTTTGGAACAAAAACACAGGCAGACCCGTATATAACGCAATCGTCTGGCAGTGCAGACGAACGGCGCAATTATGCGATACGCTTAAACTTGATTTATCTTCCCGAATAAAAAATAAATGCGGACTTGTTATCGACCCGTATTTTTCGGCGACGAAAATAAAATGGATTCTCGATAATATTCCCGGCGCGCGAAAGCAAGCCGAAAACGGCGAGCTGCTGTTCGGAACTGTCGATACATGGCTTATCTGGAATTTAACAAAAAGCAAACTGCATTTGACAGACCGTTCGAACGCTTCAAGAACGATGCTCTATAATATATTTGATTTGAAATGGGATTCTGAAATTTTAGAGCGTCTGGATATTCCCGAATCTATGCTGCCTGAGGTCAGAGAATCAAGCTGCATATACGGAGAGAGCGGAGCGGATATTTTCGGAGGGAGTATAATTATATCGGGAGTCGCGGGAGACCAGCACGCCGCGCTGTTCGGTCAGGCTTGCTACGAACCCGGAACGGTTAAAAATACTTACGGCACGGGTTGCTTTATGCTCATGAACACCGGGGAAAAGCCTGTGTTTTCAAAAAACGGTCTGCTCACGACAATCGCGTGGGGGATAAATAACAAAACGGAATACGCTCTCGAAGGCTCGGTTTTTACCGCGGGCGCGTCAGTACAGTGGCTGAGGGACGGACTCGGCATAATAAATAATGCGGCGGAGTCTGAAATTTTGGCGGAAAAAGTAAGCGATACGAACGGCGTTTATATAGTTCCGGCGTTTACCGGTCTGGGCGCGCCGTACTGGAACGCGTACGCGAGGGGAACAATCACGGGATTAACCCGGGGGGCTAATAAATCGCATATAGCGCGCGCCGTTCTGGAATCTATAGCGTACCAGACGTATGATATTCTCGAGGCTATGCAGTCGGACTCCGGGCTGACTCTCAAAACGCTTAAAGCCGACGGCGGAGCGAGTTCGAATAATTTTCTCATGCAGTTTCAGTCCGATATAATTCAAAAATCCGTCGAACGTCCGTCATGTATCGAGACTACGGCTCTCGGCGCGGCGTATCTCGCGGGGCTCGCTATGGGTTACTGGAGAGATAAAAAAGAGATAATTTCTAATTACTCTCTTGATAAAATATTTACGCCGCAGATAAATTTAAATAAACGCGATTGTTTAATCGAAGGCTGGCGCGGAGCGGTAAGGCGGACGATAAGTAAATAATAATTTAAAATTAATAATTTAAAATATTTATGAGAGGAAAATAATATGGATTTTTTTAAAGCGGCAGAATTACGTCACAGTTACAGGGGAGCGTATACTAACGAGATAGTTCCCGACGAAGATTTAGTAAAAATTCTCGATGCGGGAATACGCGCCCCGTCAGGCTGCAACGCGCAGACCACAAGCTTTGTTCTCGTTACGAATCCCGAATTAAAAGCGGAAATAGCGAAAATATTCGGACCCGAACCCGTGAAAACAGCTTCGGCGCTTATTATAGTCGTAACAGAAAAGATAACTTTCGATTTCGGACTTGATTTTGAACTTGAGGATTACGGCGCGGCGGTCGAAAATATTTTACTTGCAATAACGTCTCTCGGTTATGCGTCCTGCTGGTACGGCGGAGGAGTGAGACTCGGGGGAGTTCATGAAAAACTCGCCGGTTTATTAAATCTGCCGAAGGGAAAAGAAGCGCAGTGCATACTTCCGGTAGGAGTTCCGAACGAACAAAAATCACAGCCCGGACGTAAATCTTTCGCAGAGAGGGTTGATTGGAGGAGATAAGATTAAATAAATTTATATAAACGGATTCGGGAGAGTAAAAAATCATGAAAAAATATATTATAGGAGTAGACGGAGGCAACACTAAAACAGATTATTTTTTGTTTGATACAGAGGGTAATTTCGTCGATTATATAAACGACGGAACGTGCAGTCACGAACACGTCAGCTATAAAGGGGCGGAAGAAATATTAAACGCGAAAATAAACGAACTCGCGGGCAGAAATAATATAGAGCGTTCGGACATAGAAGCCGGGGCGTTCGGTCTCGCGGGAATAGATATAAAGCCTCAGCTGAACGAATTTACCGGCATAATGGAGCGTATGAAGCTGAAAAAATACGCCTGCGACAACGATTCTTTTCTCGGGATTTTTGCCGGAACTTCAAAAGGATACGGCATATGCTCGATTAACGGCACGGGAACCGTCGCGGGCGGGGTAGACCCGTACGGCAACAGACGGCAGACGGGAGGTATAGGAACGCTTACGAGCGACGACGCGGGCGGAGGATTTATCGCAAGCGCGGGCGCGAGACTCGTGTACGACAGCTTTTTCAGATGCGGAGAACCGACTGTAATGGCCGCGCCGGTATTTAAAATGCTCAAAATAGACGACCCCGAAGATTTAATGCGGGCGTACAGCGAACAAAATTATAAGCTCTATTCGACTGATATGACGCGCATAGTTTTTAAGGCGGCGGAAAAAGGCGACGAACCCGCTCTCGGAGCGCTGGACTCCGCGGCAAAACAGCTCGCGAAAACTTCGGCGGGCTGCGCGCGCCTGCTTAAATTCGGCGAAGAAATAGAAGTCGTTCTTGCCGGTTCGGTCTGGGTGAAAGCCGACAGCCCGGTTTTGTTTGAGTTCTATAAAAATTATATGCGGAAGCTTCTGCCGGGTAAAGATTTAAAATATAATATTTTAAGCGTTCCCCCCGCGACGGGAGCGGTTTTGTGGGCGTTATCGCTTACGGGGATTAACCCGTTTCAGGAATCGGTAAAGCAAAAAGTTATAAAAGCGGTCGAGGAACGTCTGAATGACGATTAAGGCCGCGATTGAAAAATTTCTGTGAATTTTTTTGGTTTATGCGTTTTAAATTTATTTTTTGTGATATAATTTTTTAGTGTCCGGAAATTATAAAAATTAAGGAATGGGTAACATTATAATGTCAGAAGTTCGGCAGGACTCTTATAAAATCAAGCTGGGAACGAAAAAAACGAATTTGTACTACGGTAATTATCACGCTTTAAAGGACGTTACGATGGATATACGCGAATGCGCGATAACGGCTATAATCGGTCCGTCGGGCTGCGGAAAGTCCTCTCTGCTGCGTCTGTTTAACCGTATGAACGATTTAATACCGGGAGTAAGGGTCGAAGGCGAAATTTTACTCGACGGCGCCGATATCTATAAAAATAACGACATGGTCTCGCTCAGGAAAAAAGTCGGCATGGTTTTTCAGAAGCCGAACGTTTTCCCGTTCAGTATTTACGAAAATATTATTATGGGGCCCCGTCATCACGGCGTAAAAAACAAAAGAGAGCTCGATATAATAACTGAAAAGAGCCTGAGTCAGGTTTCCCTGTGGGAAGAGCTGAAAGACGTTCTTAAAACTCCCGCGCTCGCGCTGTCGGCGGGACAGCAGCAGAGGCTGTGTATCGCGCGCGCGCTCGCAGTCGAACCGGAGGTAATATTAATGGACGAATCGTGCAGCGCGCTCGACCCCGAATCGACTATGAAAATCGAAGAGTTAATGCTCGATTTGGCCCGTAAATATACTATTATTATAGTTACGCACAACATGGAACAGGCGAGACGGGTATCTGATATGTCGGCGTTCATGATGATTGAGAGCGATAAAAAAGGCGGCAGAATCGGAACGCTCGTCGAATATTCCCCGACTTCCGAAATGTTCGCCAACCCGAAAGACAAGAGAACCGACGATTATATCACCGGACGCTTCGGGTAAAATAAAAAAATCAGAGGAAATAAAAAACGTGAAAAAAGTGAGAAATATAGCAAAAGCGTTTGTTATCGTTGTTTTATACGCCGTTATTTTTGCGGTAATCACGGCTTCGTGCGGTGAAAAATCCGATTCGTCGGTTATTGTGGCGGGTTCTACTTCCGTCCAGCCCTACGTCGAGATGCTCGCCGCGGGATATTATTGATTGGAGCAGAAAAAAACGGACGTTCAGGGAGGGGGGTCGTCCGCGGGGGTTCAGGCGGGCGGGTTCGGGCTCGCCCGTA
>WRMA01000030.1 GCA_009777355.1 Oscillospiraceae bacterium
ATATAAGCGAAAAATACGGCTACATGCCAATCAGATTTTTTGTGCTTTCTTCGACGTACAGGACTCCGGTAAATTTTTCGGAAGAGATTATACAGAGCGCGAAAAACGCTCTCGGCAGGATTTTCACATTCGGCGAGAATATAGATTTTTTACTGAAAAACGCAGAGCAACCCCCGTCAGCTTCGCTGCCACCCCCTTCCGAGAAGGGGGCTGCCGACGGGATTTTAAGTTACAGGGAAAAATTAATCGACGCTCTATGCGACGATTTCAACACGGCGGACGCCGTTTCCGTTTTGTTTGATTTTATCAGAGAAGCGAATACTAAAGCGGTCGCGGCGAACGCGAACCCGTCGAGAAAACTTCTTGAGACGATAAAAGAATTATACGACGAGTTCTGCAGTTTATTCGGCTTTTTTCCGGAGAAAACAAATAAAGCAAATAAAACGGAAATCAGCGACGATTATATAAGCGAACAGGTCGAAAAGAGAACGGCGGCAAAGAAATCAAAAGATTTCAGTACCGCCGACGAAATCAGGGATAATTTAAAGTCTCTGGGGATAATTTTGGAAGATACGCCGTCCGGAGTAAAATGGCGCAGGGAGTAGGGGTTGAAAGTTTTCAGCCCCCGCCTTTATTTTTTCCGCCGCTTATAAGACTTCTCGCTATCGTTATCGTTTCGTTGAGGCTGTTCATTTCTTCTTTCATGTTGGCGCTCGAGGTTGAATTTTCCGCCGCAATCGTCGCATTGTCGTGAGTCACCCTCTCCATTTCGCCGATAGCTCCGGTAATATTCTGGATTCCCCTCGACTGTTCCGCCGTCGCCGAGCTTATTTCAGAGATTAAGAGGCTTAGTTTCTCCGTTCTCTGAAGGTCTCCGGTCGATATGCTGAGCGCCTGCTTCGCGGACTTTCCGCTGGACTTCGTAAGAAATATATTCTTCTCTATTATATCCACGGTGTCCGTAACCGCGGCCGCGCTGTCCCGGGCAAGATTGCGTACTTCTCCCGCGACGACGGCGAAACTTCTGCCCGCGTCTCCTCCCGCTCTCGCCGCCTCGACCGTGGCGTTTATCGCGAGAAGATTCGTCTGGAACGCTATGTCGTTGATAGTCCTGACTATCCTACTCATTTTATCGCTCGATTCGTTTAACTCTTTCATAGTCTCTATCAGTTTCATAATATATTTTTTCGATTCGTTCCCCGCCCTCGCGGTTTCCGCCGCAAGCTGCGCCGCTATTCCGGTACTCTCCGCGTTCTTCTCCGCAATCGACGCGGTCTCGTTCATGGCCGCGGACGTTTCTTCGAGGGCGTCCGCCTGTTTCGACGCTCCCGCCGCCAGGCTTTCAGTAACTTCGCCGAACCGGTTCGCGGACGCGTCCATCGCCGAAACCGAAACCGTGAGCTTGTCTATAATATTATTCAGGTTTTTATCGTACCAGAAGACTTTTCTGACTACCCAGAAGATAATAAGCATCGTCACGACTCCGGAAGAAATAACCAGTATGATAAGCGCGATAAGCATAGCCGTCTCCCTCGCCTGCCTGTTTCGGATTTCCACGCTTGTTCTGGCGTTGATATCGCCGATAAGGGTCATAGTATGTCTTGCGAGGTCAGAGTCGACCCCGGAATACTCGTCGCTGAATATAATAGAAACCGCAAGTTCGTTATCGCCTCTTTGCATGGCTTCGATTGCCCCGTCCTCGATTTCGGCAAGCTCGTCGAGTATATCCAGAATTATATCGATACTTCTCAGTTCGTTTTCAGATAATCCGACTGCGGTCATCCTGTCGAGCTTACCGTCCAGACTGTCGTAATCGTTTAATATGGACTCATACTCGTTTAAAACCGATTCGTTTCCCGTAACGACGTAAATCCGCATAAGCTTTATGAGATAGTCGTTCGTGTTTAACATTCCGTTTCCGAGACTGATAAGCTCGATGCTGTCGCTGTACAGTTCTTTCGACTCGGACACCAGGGAATTAAAGTTCCAGAACAGAATTATCATAACGACGAGCGCGACGGGCATAAAATATTTAACTATGCTCATCATTTTCAGGTACATTTTTTTACTCCTCCCGGCTGTTTAACAATAATTTTCACTAACAATAATTAATAATTTTTTGCGCCTCGACTTGATACGGCTTCCCGGGTTACAGTCGCGGCGAGTTCGCAGCGGGTTCACAGCGAATCGTACATGCCGACTCTTTCGGAATGTCTTCCGCCTTCGAAATCGACCGACAGAAATTTTTTCACTATTTCTATCGCGAGACCCGTTCCGGTTACCCTGCTGCCGAGGGTTATAACGTTGGCGTCGTTGTGAAGGCGCGCCATTTTCGCGCTGTATGTATCCGCGCAGCAGGCCGCCCTTATACCCCTGTGCTTGTTTGCCGCAATCGACATACCTATGCCTGTGCCGCATATAAGAATCCCGGCGGCGCTCTCGCCCGTCTGTACGCTGACGCACACTTTTTTCGCAAACACGGGATAGTCCACCGATTCGGCGCTGTTCGTCCCGAAGTCCGCGAACATTACGCCGTTAATATCCAGATAGTTTTTTATCGCTTCTTTCAGTTCGTATCCGGCGTGGTCGGAAGCTATAGACACGGTCATCTTTAATTACCTCCAAAAATATCACTAATTTATTAAATATATTCCCAATAATCTCATTCTATTACAAAACGGTATTTTTGTCAAGCATAATTATTTATTAATTTTATTTAATTTTATAAATTATTGATATTGGGTATTGTAAATTTACAAACGTTGTGATATACTATAATACGCGATAGTATTATTATATAAATTTTTGTATTATTGCAGTATTGATAAATTATTGCAGAGGTGTATTTATGGCCCTGACTTTCCGGGGCGGCGTCGACGTCGAAGACCGCAAGAACGCCAGAAAAAGCCCCATAGAAATATTTCCGCCCCCGAAGTTCGTGTATATCCCCATGTCGCAGCATATAGGCGCGCACGCCGCGCCGTTCGTGAAAGCCGGAGATACGGTAGACAAAGGACAGATGATAGCCGGCAATAATACCGCCGCTCTCTCCTGCCCCATTCATTCGAGCGTTTCGGGAAAAGTCGTTTCGATTGAAAAAAGAACGCTTTCCACGGGAGCGCTGACTGAATTTATAGTTATAGAAAACGATTTCCAGGACAGGTTTCACGTTAGCGTCAAGCCTTTCGGGAAAAAAATAAACGACACGACTCCCGAAGAAGTCATAGAAATAATAAAGAACGCGGGAATAGTCGGAATGGGCGGAGCGATGTTCCCGACCCACGCGAAAATCAAATCCGCGTTAAACAAAGTCACGACGCTTATAGTAAACTGCGCCGAGTGCGAGCCTTATATAACGGCGAATCACCGGCTTATGCTCGAACGTCCGGAAATGATAATAAACGGCGTGAAAATCCTGCTCAAAACCCTTGGATTAAAACTCGGGTATATCGCAGTCGAGGACAATAAATTAAACGCCGCCGACTCCCTGACCGCAGCGGCCGCAAAAAGCAAGATGATAGAAATCAAGATTTTGAAGACGAAATACCCTCAGGGAGACGAACGCCAGCTTATATACGCGCTTACGGGGAAAGAACTGCCGTCGGGCAAATTTCCGACCGACTGCGGCTACGTGGTGTTCAATCCCGAAACGTGCGCGGCAATCTGCGCGGCTTTCGTTTCGGGTATGCCTATGATTGAGCGTATAGTGACCGTGGACGGAGACTGCGTCATGAACCCGAAAAATTTAGTCGTTCCTATCGGCGTTCCGGTAACCGAGGTTATAGAATACTGCGGACTGAAAAAGCAGCCGAAAAAAATAATAAAGAACGGCCCTATGATGGGTCTCGCCGTTTTTGACTATAAGAACCCGGTGACGAAAGGCACGGCCGCGCTCCTCGCGTTTTCCGAGGACCGTCCGGACAAGGGAACGTCGGAATGTATAAGATGCGGCAAATGCGTAAGCGGCTGCCAGATGAGGCTTTACCCGTCGTATCTCGCGCTGTTTTCGCAGAACGAAGATTTGGACAAGTGCGAAAAATACGGCGTTTTCAGTTGCGTGGAGTGCGGCTGCTGCACGTATATATGCCCCGCAAAAGTTCCCATAGTCCAGCACATACGCAAGGCGAAGGGGAGAATATCTGAGAAGCACAGACGGGAAGAAGCGAAGGCGAGCGCGATGCTGTCGGACGCTCCGGCGACTCCGACCGCATACGGCGGAAGGTCCGCCGCCGCGCGTCCTAAACTATCGGACAAAGACGAGAAAGAGAAAGAAACAGAAACATCGGCAGAGAGTGATAAAGAGTAAAGAGGATAGTTCATGAATGATAACGGGAATCCCGGAATTGCAGAAACAAATAAAACAGAAATAGCAGAAAGAACAGAAGCGGAGAGAATAACCATATCGTCCGATACTCTTCTGACGGTTTCTTCTTCGCCGCATATAAAAGGCGGGGAAACCACGTCGACGATAATGGCCGCGGTTATAATATCCCTCGTACCGTCTCTGGTCTGGGCGGTTTACATATTCGGATTAAGGGCGCTGACTCTGACGCTTGTTTCCGTCGTAAGCTGCGTGTTTTTTGAGTTCGCGTACCAGAAAATTGCGAAAAAGAGAGTAACCGTCGGCGACCTGTCGGCAGTCGTGACGGGTATGCTTATCGCTTTTAATCTGCCGGTAAGCTCTCCCCTATGGGGTCCGATCATAGGCTCTGCGTTCGCGATAATAATAGTCAAGCAGCTTTTCGGAGGAATAGGCAAGAATATAGTGAATCCCGCTATTGCGGCGAGAGTCTTTATGTTTCTTTCTTTTAACTTCATGTCGGTTTTTTACGATTCGGGCTCTTATAAATTTCCCGCTTTTAAAATAAATTTAAATATAGAGAGTCTCGATATCGTCGCGGGGGCCACCCCTCTTTCTATCGAGTTTCTCAAGCAGGGAAAGCTTCCGGACATAGATTTTTTCAATATGTTTCTGGGCTGGCAGAAGAACGGCTGCATCGGCGAGATTTCCGTTCTGCTTCTTGTTGCCGGGGGAATTTTTCTAATATGGCGTAAAATTATATCGTGGCATATACCCGTAAGCTTTATCGGCGCCGTCGCGCTGCTTACGCTTTTATTTCCCAAAGGCTCGGACGGTTTGGTCTTTATGACCGCCGAACTGTTTTCGGGAGGATTATTTTTGGGAGCGATATTCATGGCGACCGATTACGCTACTTCCCCGCTGACAAAAAACGGTAAATTAATCTTCGGCGCGGGCTGCGGTCTGATAACCGTGTTTATAAGATATTTCGGCGCGTATCCGGAGGGGGTCTCGTTCGCGATTATGATTATGAATTTATTTGTATGGTATCTGGACAGACTGACCAGACCGGTAAAATTCGGAGGTTCTGCAAAAAATGTCGGAAAATAATAATATTAATAATAATCTTGCCGAAAAGCTGTCCGTTTTCAGAACGGCGGCGGTTTTGTCAGTTATCGCGGTTATTACGGTTTCTGCGATTTCTCTTTTGAATTTGTTTGCCGGACCGGTAATAGAGCGGCGGCTTCTGGAAGAAAAAAGAGAAGCGATTATAAAACTGTTCAGGGGAGAAGAAGCCGTAAGATACGACGACAGCATAAAATTCGAGGAGCTGACCGAATTTGAAGATTTGTATCTTGATTTCGGCGCGCCCGTGACGGGGGTTTTCCTTGTGACCGACGAGCATAAGTTAGGAGACGACAAAACCGCCGGATACTGCGTAATGACCGCGCCGAGAGGATTTACGGACAGCATAATAATGCTCGTCGCGGTAAATTCCAATTTAACTGTAAAAGACACTTTAATTTTGAGCATGAGCGAGACGGTCGGCTACGGAACGAAAATAGACGGCGACGAAAATTTCAGGGAGCAGTTCAAAAACAAAACTCTGAATATAAGAGATTCGAGAAATAAGATTACGCCCGGTTCGGGTGAGAACGCCGTACAAATCATAGCCGGGGCGACCGTGAGTTCAAAGGCGTTTGTCCGGGGGGTAAACGCCGCGCTGGATATCGTCAAAGAAATAAGCGTCAGAACGGCGGAAATAAATACAGATACAGATATAAACGAAACGGGAGAAGAAGATAATAATGGCTAAAGTTCAGGATACGAGCATATCAAGACTGGCAAAGGACGGATTGTTTACGAATAATACCCTTTTTATACAGGTACTCGGGGCGTGTCCCGCCCTCGCGACTACTACTTCGGCTGTAAACGGTCTGGGCATGGGACTTTCGACCGCGTCTATTTTAGTTTTTTCTAATTTGTTAATCTCGCTTTTGAGGAATTTTATTCCGAAGCAGATAAGAATCGCGGCCTATATAGTCGTTATAGCGGGGTTTGTCTCTATACTGGAGATTTTCTTAAAGGCTTATATTCCCGCTCTGGATAAATCTCTCGGGCTTTTTATCCCGTTGATTACGACCAACTGTATTATACTGGCGAGGGCCGAATCGTTCGCGTCGAAAAACGGACCTTTACGTTCCGTTCTCGACGGCGTTTTCGCCGGAGCGGGATTCGCTTTAGCTTTATTCCTGCTTGCGTCCGTCCGTGAGATTACCGGTTCGGGAACTTTTATGGGTTTGAGGATTTTCGGCGACGAATTTACTCTTAAAGTCATGATTTCACCCGCGGGAGCGTTTATCACCCTCGGGATTCTGACGGCGGTTTTCAAGACTCTGACGGGGAGATTCGCCGGTAAAAACACAGAGATAAAAGAAACAAGGCAAGAAGAGAAAAAAGATATAAAAGAGAAAGAGGGGGCTGAAAATTAGATGGGCGAAATATTTATGATTATGCTTGCCGCCGTACTGACCGAAAATTTTATATTCACTAAGTTTTTAGGAATATGCCCGTTTCTGGGAGTGTCCGATAAACCGGATAAGGCGCTGGGAATGGGAATGGCTCTTACTTTTGTCATGGGCGTTTCGTCGGCGGCGACGTGGCTCGCGTATCATTTTATTTTAATAGAGTTTAATTTGGAGCACCTGCGTACAATCGCGTTTATTTTGATTATAGCGTCGCTTGTGCAGTCCATAGAAATATTCATGAAAAAATATTTCAGGACTCTTTACGAGTCTCTGGGGATTTTTCTGCCCCTGATGACTACGAACTGCGCGGTTCTGGGAGCGGCGTTTATAGCGGTCGACAACGAATTTACGCTTATAAACGCCGTAATATACGGAACTTTTTCGGCAGTCGGGATTACTTTGGCGATAATAATATTCGCGGGAGTGAGGGAGAGAATCGATTTCTCTGACCCGCCGGCGATATTCAGGGGAACGCCTATCGCTTTGGTAGCGGCCGGGCTTCTCGCCATGGCGTTCTCCGGATTCAGCGGGATAGAGATTAATTAATATAAGTAAATTTAGGGTAATTAAAAATATATGAATAATTTAGCATGGTCGGTTTTTTGGTTTATGGTCTTCGGTCTCGGGCTGGGCGGCATACTGGCTTATCTTGGAAAGATATTCGCCGCCGAAGCCGACGAAAAAATAGAGCTTATATGCGACGTTCTGCCGTCGGCGAACTGCGGGGGATGCGGTTACGCGAGCTGCGAGGCTCTCTCCAAGGCGATTGTCGAAAAGAGGGCGAAGACGAACGGATGTCCGGTGTGCACCGATGAAATGTGCGCTGAAATCGCCGAAATTATGGGAGAGCAGCCTCTGTCAAGCGTAAGATACAGGGCGCAGGTTATGTGCAGCGGAACCAACTCTCTCGCGGGGGAGAAATATAAATACGACGGAATCCACGACTGCATAGGCGCGAACCGTCTCGCGGGGGGAAGCAAAGCCTGTCCGAACGGTTGCCTCGGGCTTTCGACGTGCGCGAAAAACTGCAAGTTCGACGCGATTCAAATAATAAACGGCGTCGCCGCGGTCGACTACGACAAATGTACGGCTTGCGGAGCGTGCGTGGCCGCCTGTCCTAAAATGATAATAAAAATAATACCGTTCGACTCTTCCCACTGGGTCGGGTGTATGTCGGTGGAGAAGGGCGCGCTCACGAGAAAGCACTGCGATATAGGCTGTATAGCGTGCAGGCAGTGCGAAAAAAAATGCCCCGAAGGGGCAATAAAAATAAACGATTTCTGCGCCGCGGTCGATTACGGCAAATGCACGGACTGCGGCAGGTGCGTCGAAGCGTGTTCCCGCCGGGTGATTTGGTCGGGCGATTCGCAGCGGCGCGAAGGTATAGTCAGGGGAACGGAAACGAAAGATACAGATATAAAAGACATAAAAGAAAATCTTTAACTCCCCGTAAATTTATCTATAGAGCCTGATATTTCGTCGAAATCGCTGTGCAGTAACTGAACGGCGATTTCTTTCAGCAACCCGGACGTTCGCTTCGTCCATTTTTCTTTTCTCAAACCGGTCAGAATTTCGTCCGCCCCGTCTTCGTCGTAATCTTCGCACGAGCGTTTTAATTCGGCCAGCATTTCCGAGAGATACCCGGAATCTTCAGTTTCCGCATAAATATCGGTATTATTATCTTCACTCTGAAGATTTATTTCTTCTATGAAAAATCTCAGCGAGTCTAAAAAGTCGGGAGTTCCTGATTTTATTCCGGAGATATTCCCGTCCCTGCCGTACTGTTCGAATTTAAGCGCCGCCGCCGACAAGTCTATTTTCCCCGCGTTCGCCAGCGCGCTTTTCATTCCGTGCATATGAACGACGTATCCGCGCGTTTCCTCTTCGGTATATTTATAATCAGAATCGGCGCTTTTTGCGATAAACGAATCGAGCGCGGCGAGGGATTTATTTACGTCTCTGACTATTATTTCTATAAATTCGGGATTAAGAGTGACGGGGTCTGCGGGTTTCGCGGCGATTCCCGGGGTTTCGGTCAAATGCAAATGCTTGTCGCGTATCAGCCTGTTCACTACGGAATTAAGCCTGCGTATGTCAATCGGTTTGGAGATAAAGTCGTCGAAGCCGTTTTTGAGGAATATTTCCGCCTGACCCGACACGGCGTTCGCGGTAAGCGCCACTATCGGCTTATCGTATCCCATTTCTCTGATTATTCTCGTGGTTTCAACTCCGTCGAGTTCGGGCATCATGTGGTCCATGAAAATTATGTCGTATTCCCAGCCGCCTTTAATTTTTTCGATTGCGCCGAAGCCGCTGTCGACTGAATCGACGACCATCAGTTCATAAGGCAGTAAAAGACCCTTCGCGACGAATATATTAGTCTCTACGTCGTCGACTATGAGAACGCTGCCGCTCCTTATCGGTTCCCTGGTGATTTGCGCGCGTTTCATCTGCGCTCTGCCTACCGTTTTGAATTTATATAGATTATCGCTTATTTCCTTTCCCACTATATCCGACCCTACCCTGCCCTGAGGCAGACGGACGGTGAAAACCGAGCCTTTGTCCGGTTCGCTTTTTACGTCGATAGTTCCGTTCATCATATTCACCAGACTGCGGGTTATGCTCATGCCCAGCCCCGTTCCTTCGGCCGCTTTGTGCGATTCCTGATTGAAACGCGAAAACTCGTCGAATAACCTGTCTATTTGTTCCCTCGTCAGTCCTTTACCCGTATCGCTCACGGTCATTATTAAAATCTCTTCTCCTGATTCTCCTGCTTTTCCGCCGGACTTTTCCGAAGTCACCGACATTTTAACGGTTCCCTCGTCCGTATATTTAAAAGCGTTGGACAGTAAATTATTTAAGACCTGCTTTACCCTCAGTTCGTCGCCCGATAACACGGCCGGCAGATTTTCGTCTATGTCCAGTTCGAATTCGATTGACTTGCTGCCTATTCTCATCATGTTAAGCTGGGCGGTATCGCTGATTAAGCTCGCCGTTTCGTAATTCGCGGTTATTAACTCCAGTTTCCCCGCTTCTATTTTCGACAAATCGAGAACGTCGTTGATAATCCCGAGCATCATATCCCCGGAAGTATAAATTTTCTCCAGTCCTTCTATCGTGTTCGCGTCGAGCGCGTTGTTTTGCAGCAGTATTTCAGAAATTCCCAGAATCGCGTTCATCGGGGTTCTTATTTCGTGGCTGATTGTCCTGAGAAACTCGCTTTTCGCGAGATTCGCCTTTTCGGCCTCCAGTCTGTGACGTTCGACTTCAAACAGAATTTTCTTCTCTTCGGTCAGGTCGAGCAGAGCTCCCGCGATACGCAGCGCGCTGCCCTCTTCGTCGCGTATGCTTTCGCCGGACGCTCTGTAATACGCGTACTCCCCGTTTTTCTTCTTCAATCTATATTCTATATTATACGGCGTCCTTCCGGTCTTATCGAACAAATGCTTTTTTAAGGCTTCGAGCGTTCCGGGTTTGTCGTCCGGGTGAAGACGGTCGCTCCACGAGCTTAAAATATTGGGGAAATCTCTCTCGTCCTCAAATCCCAGCATACGCCTGAATTCGTCCGACCACGTGAAAATATTATTTTCGTTTACCGGGTCGTCCTGAACGACTTCCATATCCCAGAGCCCCGCTTTCGAGGCCCGCACCGTCAGGTTAAGCTTGGCGAGCTGAAGCTCGTTGTCGAGCAGTATATTCTTCGTCTCGCTTATGTCTATCAGAGCCCCCGCGATTCTCAGGGCGTTGCCCTCTTCGTCCCTGAACGTTTCGCCCGCGGCTCGAAAATAATTATACTCGCCGCCCTTATTTTTTAATCTGTATTCTATATTATACGGCGTTCTGCCGGTCTTATCGTTCAAATGCCTTCTCGCGTGTTCCAAAACTTCTTCCCTTTCGTCCGGATGCAGCCGTTGCGCCCACGCTTCGAGCGTATTGGGAAAATCGTCAATATCTTTAAATCCGAGCATACGCCTGAATTCGTCCGACCAATTAAAGGCGTTGCTTGAATTTCCCGAATCGTCGTACGATATTTCAGAACTCCACAGTCCTATTTTCGTGGCGCGTATGACTAAATTAAGCATAGAGAGCTGACGTTCGTTAAGCTCCCGCGCTTTCTCAAGTTCGCCCTCCCCGTATTTTTCATATTTATATTCCCCGTAATTATCTATCATCCGGTATATTTCCCCCGTTATATTTGCTGACCGCGGCGAACTCGTCTCTCACCTCGTAGAAAACCCCTGCGATAGACGGGTCGAACTGACCTCCGGAGCCTTCCATGATGATTCCGACGGCTTCTTCGGGGCTGAACGGTTTTTTATACGGACGTTTTGAAACGAGAGCGTCGTAAACGTCCACAATCGCCATTACCCTCCCCTGAAACGGTATATCCGTCCCCGACACCCCTCTCGGGTAGCCCTTGCCGTCCCAGCGTTCGTGATGATATCCCGCGAACAGCTTCGCGTTATTCAAAAACTCCTTATTATCCGTTCTGCTCGCTATCTGATTAATAATCCTCTCCCCTTCGGTCGCGTGGGTTTTCATGATTTTAAACTCCGCGTCCGTTAATTTCCCCGCTTTATTCAATATTGTGTCCGATATCGCTATTTTGCCGACGTCGTGCAGCCTTGCCGAAGAAATAAAGAGCTCCATGTCAAGTTTTTCGATTTCGTCCGAATATACTCCCCTCGCCGTCATTGCGTCTACCAATATCTTTATATATGTAGACGTGCGTTCGACGTGGCCTCCGGTTTCTTCGTCCCTGTTCTCGACTAAATCCGCGAAGCCGAATATAATCGCGTTCTGCAGATTCTGCAGCTGCACCGTTTTCTGGCGAAGCTGCGACGTCCTCTCCCTTATAATCTCGTCGACGTTGAGATGCGTTCTTATTCTGTTCATGAGAACCGGGGCCGAGAACGGCTTCGTTATAAAATCAATCACCCCGAGTTCAAACCCCCTGACTTCGACCAGGGTGTCGCTCATTCCGGTTAGGAAAACTACCGGGATATCGGCGGTCGCCTCGTTTTCTTTAAGACGTCTGAGAGCGTCGAAACCGTTCGTTTCGGGCATTTCGATATCCAGTAAAATCAAATCGGGCGATATTTTTTCCAGGAGGGAGAACATCTTCTCCGCGGACGGCAGGGTCATAACCCTGTAAGGTCCTTTCAGCGCTTCTTTAGCCATAGTCAAATTCGTATCGTTGTCGTCTACCACGAAAATCGTTTTCTGCATTGTAATCATTACCTCTTAAACTATTAATTATTTTTTATTAGACTTCTTGCGGAATTAAAATCCTGATTGTAGGGGCGCGCATTGCGCGTCCGCAAAATCAACGTTATTTTGACGTTTTTCAGACGGACGGCCAATGGCCGCCCCTACATAGTAACGCGATTGTAACGTGATTTCGCAAAAGGTCTATTCTTCGGGCAGCAGATATTTGCGCAGCATATATATTATTTTTTCGATATCTATGGGCTTGCCCAGATGGTCGTCCATGCCCGCTTCGAGACAGGCCTCTATGTCGTTCTTGAAAACGTTCGCGGTCATCGCGACAATCGGCAGCCTTTTCTTATTTTTAAGCTCCGGCAGTTCCCTTATGCGCCTCGTCGCCTCAAGACCGCTCATTTCCGGCATTTGCAGGTCCATAAATACAATATCGTACTTATCCGGGGAAGCCCCGACCATGTCCAGAACCTCTTTTCCCGTTCCCGCGCACTCTATCGTAATCCCGGTATTCTGCAAAAGCATTATCAGTATCTCTCTGTTTATCTCTATGTCTTCCCCGAGCAAAAGACGCTTGCCTCTGAATATTCCGTCGCTCGAAGTCTGATTTCCGGTTTTTTCCCCGCCGTTTCCGCCGTCTCTGTCCGTAAACGCCGTATCTCTCGTCACGTTCGTCGTAAACGTAAATTTAGCGCCTTTTCCCGGTTCGGATTCCACCCATATCCTTCCGCCCATCATCTCTACTATGCGTTTCGATATCGCGAGTCCGAGGCCCGTTCCTCCGTATTTGCGGCTCGTCGTCTTTTCCCCCTGTTCGAAAGATTTGAATAATTTTCTCTGGTTTTCGGGAGATATGCCTATCCCGTCGTCCTCGACCTCAATCTGAAGCGCGCAGTTTCTGCCGCTTTCGCTCTTTAAAGAGACCGTCAGCGTTATATTTCCGCCCTTTTGGGTAAATTTACTTGCGTTCGACAGTAGGTTAATAATAATCTGCGAAAGTCTCTGGTCGTCGCCGACGACAAACTTCGGTATTTTTTTGTCCGTGTTTACGGTAAGGGTCTGATTTTTTTCCTCCGAACTTATATGCGTAACCGTCAGGATATTTTCGAGCATCTTCTCAAAATTATACGAAACCGGCGTGATTTCCAGCATATCCGCTTCGATTTTAGCCATGTCCAGTATATCGTTTATCATTCCGATAAGATACGACGACGCGGAGCTTATTTTATTCAGGACATAGTCCTTGCCGTTTATGTCCGTTTCCCTTATGCCTATTTCGGTCATTCCCGCTATCGTGTTGAGCGGGGTTCTCATCTCGTGGCTCATGTTCGCGAGAAAATCGCTTTTCGCCCTGCTCGCCTCCCGTTCGAGAGACGCTATATTCTCAATCTTATCCCTGTATACTTTTTGGGCCGTAACGTCTTCGACGACGGCAATAGAGCAAAGGCTTCCCTGATAATCCATGTTTCTCGAGGTTATTCTCGCGGTGAACGGCTTCCCTCCCCGTTTCAGGCACTGCATTTCGACGCAGGCGTCGTCTTTCGCCATAAGCTCCCCGACCAGTTCAACCGTTTTTCTGCCGTCCGGCTGCGTTTCCGGCATAAACTCGAACCCGTTGTGACCCCTGACCTGCTCTTCAAACGAGTCGCAGTCGAAAACGTCCAGGGAAGCCTGGTTCGCATATACCAGCGCGCCGTCGCTCAGTCTCATAATCCTAATCCCGACCGGCAGCATCTCCAGTATCGTCTGTAAACTTTTCTGCTGATATTCCGCGGACTCTTTCGAATTGACTATCTCCGTTATATCGACGACGTTCTGCATATGTACTTTCCTGCCGTCGGGCCAGTCTATATATCTGTCCGAATGTCTCACGTGGCGTCCTCCGCGGATATCCGGAAGATACTCTTCCCATATGAGCGTTTTTTCCGGATTTTTATCAAGTTCGTAGCACGGGCAGAAGCCGCATTTCCGTTCCCGATTATTCCTGAAGACTTTATAGCAGTATTTCCCCTCGACTTCCTCGGCCTTAATATTAAACGCTTTCTCCAGATAGGTATTGACGAACAAAAGCTCCCCGGTTTCCGGAATCGTCGCGTATATCCCCGCGTCCATACTGTTTAATATATTCTTGAAAGCTTTAAGCGAGTCGTCTTTCATCAGCATCATTTCGTTGCGCAAGAGAGCGTTCGCGAAAAACAGACCCCCGGATTTCACTATATCCTCTTCTTCTTTAGAAAACATACGGGGCTCGCCGCAGTTGTCCAGGGTTATAAAACCCCAGTGCTCTTCTTTCACGAAAATCGGAACCATCATTACCGACAAAACTTTTTGGGGAGTCAGGATATCCCGCGCGTTCTCCGGCATATCTTTTACCAGGGCGTTCACGCATTTCCCCGATTTTAATATCTCCGCAATCTCGGGTAAAGTTTTATTATAGTTTATTATATACATATCCGATACCGGCAGTTCTTTGTTTTCGCACCATTCGTATTCTTTCGTACTGTAAACCTCGCCGTCGATTGACTGGTTCTTCCAGATAAACATACGGTCCGCCTTAACCGCCCTGCCGATTACTCTCATAGCCTGACGCAGGGCGGAGTCGAAAGAATCGACGTCCGCGTTCAAAAGCACGTCCGCCGCCCGGTTCGACGCCTGCAGCAGATTATCCCTGCGCCGGATAATATCCGTCATCCGCTTTATGTCGTCTATATCCCGCATCGCGCCTATCATTCTCAAAGGTTTGCCTTTGGAATCCCTGAGGGTGTTCGAGAACGCGTTAAAATATCTGTACTGTCCGTTTTTCAGCATGAGCCTGAACTCTACGTTATACGGGGTTCTTCCCGTATAGTCGTCAAGATGGGAGAATACGGCTTCAAACGTCTTTTCTTTATCTTCGGGGTGGAGCTTTTCGCTCCAGCTCTCCAGAATATTCGGGAAATCGTTCTCGTCCGTATAGCCTAGCATCCGCCTGAATTCCCGCGACCACGTAAAGTAATTGGCGGGATTAAGCGGGTCTTCGGCTACGATTTCCATATCCCAGAGGGCGATGCCGCAGGCTTCGCACGCTATTCTGTATTTCATAAGCTCGTCTTCAAGCGCGAACCCCCGGCCGTGTCTGTTTTTTGATTTAAGTTTAGTTTTAGCTTCGTTTTTCACACAGTATTTCAGCATAAATTACTCTCCGTCAATTTTTTATTCAAACACTATTTACAATACATCATAACACATTTTTTTATAAAATACAAGAGGCGTTCGACACAATTTAACAAATAAATCACAACTGCATCACACTATCTATATAATATTTATATATAATTTATATTATATCATATATTTTTAAACTTTTTTTTAATAAACAAAATTTTTTTGAAGGTAATTTTTATGAGAAATTTCATAGACCGTCTTTTACGCAATCCTGTTTCTTTCGAACTCACGTCGATTTTCGTGTATTTATTTTACTGCGCGGTTTTCGCCGCGGCGGCGATACCGTCGGCCCTGCTGATATTCTGGGGGGTTCGTTTTCTGGACGGACGTCTATTATTATTTTTTCTATTTATTTTTATATGCTTCGTCTCGTTTTATATTTTTCTCGTCTTCGGCGCGGTTCTGGCGGGTTTTGCCGAAAGGCTGCTTACGCTGGGGATAAAGCCGGGAGTTTATCCCGTCGGGTCGCCCGTGTTTTTCAAATGGCTCGTGTATTCGGGCCTGCATCTCTGGACCGTGAATCTCATATTAAATTTTATCAGAGGGAACAACTGGATAAAAATATATTTGAGGATATCCGGCGCGAAAGTCGGCAAAGGGGTATTCGTAAACAGCAAAGACATTTACGACGGATATCTTCTGGAAATCGGCGACCATGTACTCGTCGGGGGCGAGGCGTTCATCAACTGTCATTTGTTCGAGAACGGCAATCTAATCCTTGGTAAAATTATACTGGGAGAGGGAACGGTCGTGGGCGCGAAGGCATATCTTACGCCGGGAACGTTTACCGGGAAGAAAAGCGCTGTCGGCATGAATACATATTTACGCAGAAACACCGACATTTCCGACGGGGAGATGCTTATTACTATGCCGGGCATGAATATCAGGGAGATTATAAAGCTGACGCGAAATAAAAAATAATAAATAATATTTATTATACGCTGCCGGATTCGTAAGTGAAACCTTTACCGTAAACGTCGGAAACCGTGTCCGTTATCATAAACGCCTTTTCGTCGTATTTGTTTACTATAGCCGTTATTTTCCTGCAGCTTTTCGAATCGAGGGTTACCATGAGCATTTTCATGTTGTTTCGGCTGTACGCGCCGATTACCGGAACGAGAGTCACTCCCCTGCCCACTTCGTGCATAATATCGGCGGATATTTTCTCGTGCATTTCGCTGATTATATACACTAATTTTTTCTTGTTCAAGCCTGATTCTATATAAGTCATAGCCGCCGAAGTGATAAAAATCGACGCTATCGCATAGAAAAACGAATCGACGCTGAAAACCAGGAGATTTAAGAATACGACGACTCCGTCCGTTACAAACAAACCGACCGAAGTATTCAAATTAAAATATTTTTTAAAAATCAGGGGAGGAATCGACGTGCCTCCGCTCGACGCTTTATTCGAATACAGAATAGAGACGGCGATGCCGAAGAGAACGCTTCCCGTAATCATAGAGAGCATAGTATCTGCTACAAGATTGACATGAGGGATAATGCCGATAACAAAAGGCAGAAGAGCGGCGCCTATAACAGTATTGAAAAATATTTCCTTACCCAGAAAAATCAGGGTTATAACGATAATCGCGGCGTTGCCGGCAAGAAGAGAGAGCGCTCTGTCTATGCCCAGAAGTTCCTCGAGAATAATCGCGAGTCCGGTAAAACCGCCCGCGGCGATATTATGGGGAGCGAGGAACATATTGACGGCGACCGACATAATGGCAATCGCGAGAATTATATACAGTAATTTTTTTACCCATGATAATAATTTGGATTTTAATTTTACGGACATAGATATAATAAACCCCCGGAATTTATTTTATAATTTTATTATATCAAAATCGCTTGATTATATACTTGACTTTTTTGCCGCTTCGATGTATAATTAAAATATCGCGGGGTGATTAGTATGGGTTTAGCGGTAAAGCCGAGAGAAATAATTAAATTTTTAGAAAGCAACGGTTTCGTGTTGAAAAATACGGCGGGCAGTCACTATAAGTATCAAAAAGGGAAATTTATAACCGTCGTGCCGGTACACAACGCAGATTTAGACACGGGAACGCTGCTTTCGATATTAAGACTGTCGGGTTTAACAAAAAGTCAGCTTAAAGATTGGTTAGGCAGAAAGTGAGGGATAAATTTATGCGGACAAAATTATCGACTGTATATTATCCGCAGACAAGCGGAGGTTATACTGTGATTTGCCCTGAATTAAACGGCGTAACAGAGGGTAAGACCTACGAAGAAGCGAGGAAAAACATTCTTGAAGTTATAAAATTACTGATTGAGGACTATGAAGACAAGAATGATTTAGCAGAAGCGTTCGATTCGGGCAGCAAGATTTTTACCGAAGTGGAAATTGAATATTAACAACAGCGCGCAAACGCAACCCCCGCAAGGTTTCTATACCCTGCGGGGGATTTTTTGGGGTTGGTTTATCAATACAGATTTGAATGTGAGCCGGTACGTTCGAAAATTATTTCATTTCCGTCAATTTTATAAATAAGAATCCAGTCAGGTTCTATGTGGCAGCTCCGACGACCTCTATAATTTCCATACAGATTATGGTCGCGGAGTTGAAACGGGAGAGTTTCATCTCTTATTAAACTCTCTATTACCCCGTCTATTTTTGACATATCTTTATGTCTTTTTACACAGTTCATATACTCTTTCTTAAATTTATTTGTATATATCGGCGTTTTCATTCTTCTTTTAACTCCCTAAACAGTTGTTCAAGGGAATCGCACCTATTCAACCCTATTCCTCTATCCGTATCTTCAAATACCCTTCTTGTTTCTTCGTTCGGGATTTCCGGTTTATTTACCTTGACCATGTTTTTTTTACGTCTTATATTTAATTTTCTGTTTACTTCGTTCGCCGCGTCCATTATTTATCACTCCCCGCATAAAATAAATCGATAAAACTTATATTAATATCATATCACAATATTGATATACTGTCAACAAAAAAATTTTTTCAAAACCACCCCGTCACGCCGCTTACGCGCCGCGCCACCCCTCCACGGAGGGGAATTTGCGGCAGTTCCGGAGTTTTATTAATTCCCCTCTGTGGAGGGGTGCCGACGAAGTCGGCGGGGTGGTTTCTTCAGCAACGCAAACGCAACCCCCGCAAGGTTTCGATACCCTGCGGGGGTTTGATTTCGCGCGTTATATTTTTGCGTTTGGGTTACGGTTCAGGGTCAGCAGTCGCCGTACTCAGCGTAACTGATATTGCAGTCACAATCGCCGCGTCCGTGAACGCTTCTTTTTTCGCCGTAATCGTCATTGTTTCGTCAACCAACAACGGCGTGTTTAATTTAATTACAACTTTACCGTCAATCAGTGATGCAGTATAAGCAGTCGGCGCTAATTCACTCGTACCTTTTTTCACCTCAAAATTCGCTTTATCAACAGCTCCCGGAGTTGTTCCTGCTTTAAACGCCGGACTTCCTGTCGTCGGAGCGGTAATTGCTACGGTAACTGTATCATTTCCCGCTGCTGCCGCTGCCGATTCTACCGGTCCAACGTCTGCCTGACTGGCCGCCGGAGTGCCTTTTGTGAGTGTCAATACTTTTTCTACCGAGTACGGTTTTTTGCCTTCTTTAACTCTTATACGTACGTCCACTTTATCTGTCGTTCCCTCGTTCACTACAGCGTCCTTTATGAGCTCTTCCCATTTTTCCTGTTTATTGTCAGCTTTACTCGGACCAGAAATCCATTTTTGGACCTGGATTCCGTCTTTGAGTTCAGTGCTTCCTGCGAATGTAATTTCCATAGTATCTTTAAAGCCTTTAATATAGGCTTTTCCGGAGTCAATGTCTACTTTCGGTTGCGCGGGCTGTCCGGCAACTTTAACTTTTTGAACTTTCAGCGAAGCCGCCACGGTTGCGGTAGCGCTCTTTCTTACTTCAATTATAGAGCCGTACGGGAAGTCTGTCGCTTCAAATTTTCTTGTTAAATCCGTATCCCCAACACTTATCCATGCTCCGTTACCGACTCTCCAGTCATGACCTTTCGGAACTTTCAATTCTCCGTTGCTCGCATAACTAGCGGCGCCTTTTCCCGGACCTGCATCTCTCGCGGCTATTTTCAACGGGATTACAACGGTTTCTGCAGGGCTGTCAGTAACTTTTGTTACGTTTGCAGCCGATACTAACGGAATAGTAACTTCTTTTTTAATCAATTTAGAAACGTCTATAGAACTTCCGTAAACGGGAATCCATTTGGTTTTAGAAGCTTTTGCCGCGTTGTATTTCAGAGCGTAGAACCATGCGCCGTTTATGTCTACCAGTTCGTCTGTCATTTCTCCGTCTTCGTCTACTTTAACAAACTCTATGCGTTCCGTTTTCGGATTGTAACGGTGTTTGTATTCAGCGTCGTCGTCTACTACATCGGTCGCTTCGCTGTCGTGTTTCACTATAACCGTGAAGAGTTTTGTCGTTTTGGTATTATCTGTGTAAAACTCAAATTTAGCTTCGCTGTCGGGAACACGCAGGAATCCAATGCCCGCGCCCGTTGCGGTACTCGCGTAAACCGCTTTTGTTATTGCAGATTCCTTAACCCACGCGCCATTTGGAGTTT
>WRMA01000031.1 GCA_009777355.1 Oscillospiraceae bacterium
TATCGGAGCGCCGGCGGTGAAGTATGTAATAACGACTTCACTCGTACTGCCTATCCATGTTACCGCGCAACCGAGGTCCTGCAGGGCGAATCTTATAGGTACCATTGTTCTGTTGTTTCTGATTTCCGGAGCGACGTCTATTATTTTATTCAGGCCGTTTACTGTGATTGTCGTACTTCCGACCCACATTACAACGGTGTTTCCGTTCGCTTCGAGTTTGCTTCTGTCCATTCTGGCAGCGTCTGAATCCTCGGGTTCTTCTCCACCCCACGTAACTTTGCCGTTCATTGCCTCAACTATCGCGCGTATGGGCACCATAGTCCTGGCGTTAATCAGCATGGGCGTAGTTCCCCTGCCGGGGTCTACTTCCCTGGGTTCTCCGTTGACCGTCATCATCGGATTGTTAAGCTGCATAATTATATAATTCTGCGTAGACATTCCGTCGGGTATATCAATTTTAATCAGAACGTCTCTCGTTAAAACAGGATAGGGATAAGCGTTTATCGCGTCGCCCAGCTGTTCGGAAGTCGTAATAGTCGCCTCTGCGTAAAGAGGATGCAGACTGTAATAATAATTCGTGCTTTCGAGTACGTTAAAGTCGAGATGAGTCGTGGTAGCTATGGGGAAGTCCGTAACGTCGATTCCCTGCGTTCCCATGACAGTTGAACGGTAAACTCTGTAACCGATTGCGCCGGTAATAGGCTGCCAGTCGAGTTTCACTCCGTTTTCCGTGGCTTCGGCCGTAAACGGCAGCTGCGCTATCGGAGGTACGGGAGTAGCCGCGCTGCTCCATTCGACTACGAAGCCGACAGCGTCCGCCGCAAAAAACGCTTCACTGCCGAAAACATTATTATTATTGGCGTCATTCCATTTTCCGACGTCATTGGCACTGGGATAGAGAGGATTCACTAAACGGTACATATGAACAAAATATGTTCCTGTATGTAACCGCGGTTCGCCTGAAGCCCAGTTCGTGTAGCTCCACGGTTCGCCTGTAACCCATTTCCAATTTCCTCTGCTTTCTTCACAATCCGCGCCAATCCAATATTGATTTTTCGTTCCGTCTTTGATAAGACTTTGTACAAAATCCTGTTCAGCCTGTGAGGTTATTGTTACAAGATGACCGCCTAAACTTTCTGCATATGCTTTGGCTTCTGTCCATGTCATGCTTGTGTCAAAAACCTGATACTGATTGCCGTTGAAAGTTACTTTGCCCGCCGCCGGAGGGTCGGGGGTTACCGGAGGTTCAGGCGTTGGAGGAGGTGTCGGAGGCGTCGGAGTCGGGGGAGCCGGAGGAGGCGTAACTGCAGCGCCGCCGTCTAATACAAGCTGCGCGAGACCTATCGTAATATTATTCTGCGCTTGTACGACTTCGATTTTCAGGTCGCTCACGCCTGTTAGATTAATTGAGAAACTCTGCGGCAGACCTGCGGCTACGCTCATCGTATGCAGTACCGCAGTTCCGTTATAGATATTAAGCGTGCCGTCGGCAGTCGCGTTAGTACCCATTCTGCCCACGACTCCCGTGAGCGACGTGTGCCTGCTGTTCAGATTGTAAGAAATAGAATGCGTGCCGCTCCAGCTCGTGAATCCTATGGAGTTTCTCTGCTCCGCGCCGCCCAACGTAATAGTATCTGTTCCGTTTGTCGGGTAAGGCACGGCATAGCTTGTGCTTGACCTGTGGTACGGTTCATAAATATCGACAAGATTCTTTGCGTATGAAGTATTAACTATGGTAGTCGCGTCTGTGCCGATTTGCAGCTGCGCGAGTCCCGTCGTAATATTATTATTCGCCTGTTTTACTTCGATTTTCATGTCCCTAACGCCTGTTACGTTCACTTGGAACTGTGAGGGCAGTCCGACTGGTATGTCCATAGCTAAAATTAATATATCGTCGCCGTAGACGTTTAATCTGCCGATTCCTGTGCTGTTGCCCATTCTGCCCACGATTCCCGTGAACGTCGTGTAGCTTCCGCCTAAATTAAAATTAGCGGTGTGCGTGCCGCTCCAGCTCGTGAATCCTATGGCGTTCTTGTACGCTGTTCCGCCGAGCGTAATGGATGTTTCGCCCGACGTCGGGTGCGCGACTACATAGCTTGTACTTGACCGCACATACGGCGGCAGGGTGTCGATTAGATTAACCTCCGAAGCTGAAACTGCGAGCGGCGGTATCATGGCGGCCATGCTGAAAACCATAATAAACGCCAATAAAAACGCTGTGATTCTGCTGTGTTTCTTCTTTTGTTTGAGATTCATTTTCAAATCCCTCCTGAAAATTAAATTAAAAAAATTTGTTTATGCGTGTGATTTATATAAAATTTTTGCCTGACAAATATTATTTAGTTCCCCGACCGGGGAGTCATGCCGCCGGACTGCTCATAATTTACGTTCTCGTCGCCGAAATATATTCCGCAGTTCGGGAGAGCCGCCCTCAACCTTGCCAAATCTTCGGGGCTTACGGGATTGCCGTAAAGATTTATGTGAACTATACCGGTCAAACCCAAAAGCGGAGTAATATCGCTGATTTGATTCGAAGCCAAACCCAGATAAGCTAAATTGCTTAAACCCGCCAGAACTGAAACGTCGCTGATTTGATTATCATTCAAAAACATAGAAGTAACGTTCGTAAGATTTCCCAGCGGCGTAATATCGCTTATACCGCTTTGGTTTATACTTAACGCCGTTAAATTTACGAGATTGGCAATCGGCGACAAATCGCTTATATCAGCGTCGGATATTCTTAAACCCCGCAAAGACAGAGCGTCTCCGAGCGGCGAAAAATCAGTGATTTTCGAAGCGTTAAATTCCAGCGTCGTTATCCTCGTAAGATATTTAAGCTGCGCTAAATCTTCGTCGGTCAGTTCCGTGTCCGAAAGCTGAAACGTCGTCCAGTCGAGACCGTATTCTACGCCCCCGATATTTACCGACGTTACGGGCTCTGGTTCGGGTTCGGTCGGCTGTTCGGCGGACTGCGGCGGCGCCGTCGAAGGGGGAGAACCTCCGTCGCGGAGTAAATCATACGCGGCCTGAGCGTCTCCGGGGATTCTCGTATATACTCCCGAAGTTTCTATAACTTGCAGTCCTATGCCGTAATAATGCGTAAAATTTAACCTGTCGCCGTCAAGAACCAAACTGTATTCGGCGTGATAATCAAAATCCGGGTCAATCATCGTCGCATAGATACTGTCGCCGTCGACTTCGCTTTGCATGACGCTTATTCTGAAACCGTATTTTTGATTGTCGTCGTAAACGTAAACCCTGTTTAAATTATTTATTATATAAATAGTATAGCCGCCGTCTTTGACCCAAATCCCGTCGAATCTTCCCGCCGAACCGGCATTTCCGGCAGCGTCCGGCTGCGCTCTCTGCGCCGGCTGAGAACCGTCTTCGCTATTGTTATCTCCGTTATCTTCGTTCGCGGACTCTCCGTTCTGTTCATTCTGTCCGTTCTGTTCGTTCCGGTCGTTATTAATTTCTCCGCCGGTATTCGCTTCGCACGATATTAATGCGAAAAACATAGATAATATTATTAAAACAACAAATATTTTCCTGATTATATTTCTCATAATTAAATCTAAACTCCAAAAATTTTTCAAAACTTCCCGTACAATATTATTATATCGCGCAATATATGCAAAAGTAAATAGAATATATTATTATCGTATGGACAATCGTCGCGCCGTTTGATTTTTAACGCTTGATTATTGAATCCGACACAAAGTTATGATATAATATGATAGAACATAAGCATAATATTAAAGCGGAGGGCTTTTGAAATGGTTTTAACGATAAGGCGGGCGGAAATCGGCGATAACGCGGGAATTATAAATTTACTCAAACAAATCGGTATCCTGCACCATAAAGGCAGACCCGATATATTCAAAAAAAGCTGCCAAAAATACGGCAAAGACGAGTTTGAAGCGATGCTGAAAGACGAAAACCGCCCCGTATTCGTTGCGGTTGACGGCGGCGGGAAGATTTTGGGCTACTGCTTTTGCATGATAACCCGGTACGAGTCGCACCCCGTCTTTACTGATTATACCGCGCTCTATATCGACGATTTCTGCGTAGACGAGAACTGCCGCGGGCAGGGCGCGGGCAAAAAGATATTCGCGGCGGTTAAAGCATACGCGAAGCAGGTCGGCGCGTATAATATTGACCTGAACGTATGGGAGTTCAACGAAACTGCCGTAAAATTTTACGAGAGCTGCGGTTTTGAAACCAAAAGCCGTAAAATGGAGATGATTTTATGAGAGCTTTTTAAACGCCGGCTTTATATTCTATCGCGGGGAGTTTTACCGTCACGGTAAGGCCGGCGTCCGGCGAGCCGCCGATAGTCAGCCCGTATTTTCTCCCGTATTTGTTTCTTATACGCTTCTGTATATTAACGAGCGCGACTCCTTTCAGCGTATTATATTCTTCATAATTATCCCATTTGTCGGCAAAATCCAGATGCTCCTGAAGCGCGCGTACAGTTTCTTCGGGCATACCCTTTCCGTTGTCCGAAACTTCGAGTATAATATGATTCTCTTCAAGTCTGCCGGATACTGTAAGGCGGCAGTCGCTCTGCTTACTTCCCAGACCGTGGGTAAGCGCGTTTTCGGCGAGGGGCTGAAGAATCTGCCCGAGCATATTATATTCGCATAATATATTATCTACGTCAATATCCGTGATATATTTCCCGTCGCAGCGTATATTCATGATTTCGATATAGCGGTCAAGATATTCCAGCTGTTCAAAAACGTTAGTCTCCTCGTCGGACTCCTGAAGGCTTTTGAGCATTTCCCCGAGATTTTCAGCCGCGCGCGCGGCTTTTTCGTTTTTGCCCTGCTCCGAAAGTCCTTTAATCCAGTTGATTGTGTTCACGAGAAAATGCGCGTCTATCTGGGTTTTGAGCAGATTCCTTTCCATTATTTCCGTGTTCTCAAGCATCGGGCCTATCACCTTTCCGGACAGTATGCCGTATAAACCCGCAACGCAGGCGAGCATAAATATAAGCATTGCCGAGGAAATAAAAACAAATAAACGCTGTCCGTAATATAACGCGTCGTTCGTCAGCAGCGCCGCCGCGAAAAGATTCGTTCCCGTAACCTGCGAAACCGTCACCGTTCCGTAAAGGCGTTCAAGTTCGGACGCGTCCAGCCCGTCGAGAGCGGGATTGCTCGACAGTAAAACGACGTCGTTCAGGATAACCGCCGCGTCTATATCCCCGTACAAAGAATCGAGCTGAACGAGGGTCCTTCTGATTTTCGCGAGATTGGACAGCATGACGATATGCCCCGCGGGAGAGGACGCGCCTCCGCCGCGCGGATTTACAGGGGTTATGAGGCAGAAATAACTCGTTCCGTCCAGTTCGGTAACGGAATAAACCGTCGCGCCGTTTCTCGCCGTACTTCCGGCGAGTCTTTCTATCGCGGCGTTGCTTATTCCCCCGGTGAATCTGTAGTACGCTCCGTCGGACGTTATAGTTATGATACTGTCCGCGTTCATACTGGGATAAGTCGTTTTGAGTATGATTTCGGAGACCGCGCCCGCCTTTTCGTAATACTCCGATATATCCCGTTCGGTCAGAAATTCCTGGACGTAAACGCTCCCCGCGAGAACGGACGAGGTTATTTTCATCCGCGAAAACTCGCCGTCGAGCTCGCTTAACAGGCTGTTTTTGATAAGCGCGGTGTTCGCGGCGGCGTTTTGGCTGATATAGGAAAACACGGTATTGTGGTATATGAACCACAATCCAAGCGAAGCGAAAGTGAACGCGGCGACTATCAGCGCGAAGCGGCGCCTTTGCTTTTTTGACTTCACTTTATTTTGTCCGCCTCGCTTCCTCCCTGAATCTCGTAGGGGAAATATTATGCGTTTTATGAAAGACCCGGGTGAAGTAAAGCGCGTCGCTGAACCCGCAGTGAACGGCGATTTCCTTTACGAGCTTATCGGTAGAGCTTAGAAGCGTCCGCGCGCGTTCCATTCTCAACTCGTTTATATAGGACGAAAAAGTAGTTTTGAGATGTTTTGAGAATAGCGCGCACAAAGTCGAACGGTTTATTTTAAATCTTTCGGCGACGAAATCAAGGGAGTGGTTTATTCCCGGCCGTTCGTTAAGATAATACAGGATTTCGTCGAGCTTCGCGGACGGGGTTTGCCTTTCTATTACCGGCTGCGCGCAGTTTAATTTTTCGGCGAGCCGGTTAAGCAGGTCGATTAATTCGCAGTCCGTAACCGGTTTGAGCAAATAATCAAAGCCGCGCGTCAGGAAAAATTTACGTATATATTTATAATCCCCGTGCGCGCTTATGATAACAAACAGCGGCTTTAATACGTCGCGGCTTATTTCGTCCATAAGCTCCGCTCCGTTCAGGCCCGGCATTTTCAGGTCGCTGAAAACGACGTCCGGACGCATCGAACGGATTTCGCCGACGGCCGTTAAAGAATTCGTAGACGCTCCGCATATTTCAAAACCGCTCTCAAAGAAAAATCTCCGCCTTGCCCAAAACTGGTCTATGACGATTTGCTCGTCGTCGACGATATAAATTTTATTTATATCTATCACCTCCGGTATTATTAAAACAAATAACTATCGTTATATTTATTTATATTATACAATAAATATAAGCATAAATATATGGATTATATTATTATCGTATAGACAATCGTCGCGTTCGTCAAAATATTTATTGTTTTAAATATAAAAAATGCGGAAAAATAAAAAATATATGGTATAATATTAAAATCAAAACAAATATATTTACCGGCGGGGGGAAAAAATGCGTATCAATAGAAAATATATAAAAATAACGGCTCCGCCGATACTCGTCTTCGTCTTTGTCTTTATACTCTGCGGTTTGTTTTCGTGCAGACAGACGAACGCCGGCGATATTATAAATAAATCGGAAGATAACAGAATCGTCGTCCGGCTTGCCGCTCCGCAGAATAACTATATAGAAGACTTCGACACTAATCTATATAAGCTCTGGCTCGAGGAACAAACCGGGCTGAAAATAGAGATGACATGGCTGCCGCTCGAAAACGCCGAACAGATAGCTTCGCAGCAGCTGCTCGGCGGCGAAGGACTTCCCGACGCTTACGTAGGGTTCGCTAATCTTGAGATTTTCCAGCCTCACAATCTTCAGGAATATATTAACAGGGGGAATATTATATCGCTCACGTCACTTATAGAAACTTACGGAGAACATATAAAGGAACTGTTCGCCGGATTTCCCGAATATAATATCCGCGAAAACATGACGTCCGCCGACGGGCATATATATTTTATGCCCGGGTTCGGCTCGTCCGTAATAAGAAAATACCGGCATATGATGTGGGTGAACAAAAACTGGCTGGACGAACTCGGGCTTGACCCTCCGGAAACGACCGAAGAGTTCGCGGATATGCTGCGCGCGTTCAAAAACGCCTACCCCGATAAAATCCCAATGTCGGGAACCGAACAGGCGTATTCGAAACAGCCGTATAATTTCCTGTTCAACGCCTTTATTTACAACGACGAAAACAATTCGCGGCTTTATCCGGAAGACGGGAAGCTTGTTTTTTCGCCGGTCCGGAACGAATGGCGGAACGCTCTCTTATATATGCGCGGACTCTACGGCGAAGGCTTAATCTCGCCGCATACTTTTACCCAGGACGACCGTCAGTTTATGCAGATGGCGAACGACCCGCGCGATATTCTCGGCGCGTTCGCCTCTCCTGGAATAACTCTCGTGGTACAGCAGAACTCCCCGGAAATACTCGGACGCTATATCGGCATAGCTCCGCTGACCGGTCCGGACGGCGTTAGATTTACGACCGTCAACTCGTCCGCTCCCAGACCCGCGGGAGTTATAACGTCCGCGTGCCGCAACCCCGTCGAGGTATTCGAGCTGTTCGACCTGATGTTAAGCGAGGAAGCGAGCCTTATCGGAAGGTACGGACTCAGGGGGACGGACTGGGATTTCGCGGACGAGGGGGATATAAGCATATACGGAACCCCCGCGACGATTAAACTGTATAATCAGCTGTGGAATACTTTGCAGAACTCTCATCTCGCGCAGATTACCCCGTATATTTCGCACCCCAAATATTCGGGCGGGG
Organism: Oscillospiraceae bacterium; assembly: GCA_009777355.1. Taxonomy (GTDB): domain Bacteria; phylum Bacillota; class Clostridia; order Oscillospirales; family WRJC01; genus WRJC01. The sequence goes on from WRMA01000031.1 coordinate 8,086, forward strand.
TAACGTGGGACGGAAGCGTTACGGACGGGGAATATATGAACGCCCGGTCGGCTATGCTGCATATAGGCTCGGAACCCCCGGAATATATAAGCCGTCTGCTTTATCTCCCGGGGGAGGAAGAACAGATACAGAAAATACGCGCCGCCGCGGAGGTCCACACAAGAGAAAGCGCCGTCGCCTTTATCACGGGGGAACGCGATATATACGACGACGGGGAATGGGAAGATTATCTCGCTGAATTTGACGCAATCGGTCTGGAAGAATTTGTGCGCGCGGCCCAGGCGGCGTACGACAGGGCGGGAGGCGGATATTAAATATCCCCGTCAAGCATTTCTTTTAATATGCCGTTTACTATGTCTGTGTTCGCCTTGCCTTTCATTTTACGCATTACGCTTCCCACGAACGAACCGAATACTTTTATATTGCCGTTTTTGTATTTTTTTACCCCGTCCGGGTCTCCGGCCACGGCTTCCTCGCACGCTTTATACAACAAATCGCGATTTGAAATCATACCCAGATTATTTTCTTTTATATATTCTTCCGGGTCTGCGTCTTCCTTGTAAATTTTCTCGAAAATCTCTTTTGCGGACGGTCTGTTTATTATATTGCCGAGAACCGATTTTATAAGCGAGGCGATTTTTCTGCAGTCTATTTTAATATCCTCTATTTCTTTGCCGTCGTTCCTTACGAGATTTAAAAGCTCGACGATAAGCCAGTTTGCGGCTTCTTTCGGATTTCCGCAGTAATCAGTTGTCTCTTCGAACAATTCTGACAGGCGTTTGTTTTCGGTCAGGATTTTCGCGTCGTACCCGCTTAAATTATATTGTTTTATAAAGCGCTCGAGCTTTTGATGCGCGAGTTCGGGAAGGGAAGCCTTTATATCCTCAATCCATTCTTTCGGGATTGCAACCGGCATAACTTCGGCGTGGGGGAAATATCTGTAATCTGTCGCGTCTTCTTTCGTTCTCATAGAAAAGCTCTCGTTTTTTTCCTCGTCCCATCTTCTCGTCTCCTGAATTAATTCTTCGCAGCCCGTTTCGAGAGCTTCGATTTGCCTTTCTTTTTCGTATTCGATTGCGTTTACAATCGCTTTAAGCGAGTTCATGTTTTTTATTTCTATTCTTGTTCCGAGTTTTATATCCCCGATTTTTCGTACTGAAATATTAATATCCGCTCTCATAGAGCCTTCGTGCATTTTACAGTCCGAGACTCCCGCGTATATAAACAGAGAGCGAAGCTTTTGCAGATACGCGACGACTTCTTCGGAGCTTCTGAAATCCGGCTGGCTGACTATTTCTATAAGCGGCACTCCCGCTCTGTTATAATCGACTGTTGAAACGCTCTGATTTAATCCGTGGACTAATTTTCCCGCGTCTTCTTCTATGTGTATTTGTTTCAGATTAATTATTTTCGTTTCCGTTTCATTATTTTTATTTTTTATTTCTATCTCAACGCCGCCGTTTTGGCATATAGGCGAGAACCACTGCGTCGTCTGATAACCCGAGGGTAAATCCGGATAAAAATAATTCTTCTTGTCGAACGTTATTCTCTCCGCGATTTCACTGTTTGTCACGAGTCCGGCTTTAATCGCGAGCTCTACGGCGTTTTTGTTTAAATGGGGAATAAACCCCGGCATACCAAGACAGGAAGGGCAGGTGTTTTCGTTGGGTTCGGCGCCGAATTTCGCAGAACATGAACAAAACAATTTTGAATTTACCGCAAGCTCGACATGAACTTCGATTCCCATTACAATTTCATAATTATTATAACTCATTTCTCCAAACTCCTCCCTAGCGCGTACAGTTTATTCTCCTCAAATTCTTTTGAGATTAATATTTTATCTTTTATAATAACCGCGGGAAACCCCGTAAGATTAATTAACGCCTCGGCAATATCAAGATTTTCTATCGGCAGCGCGATTATATCAAAATTATCAAATATTCCGTCAAGCTCCCGTTTGATTAGTCTCCTGATTTTCGCCGCTTTCAAATAATATTTTTCAAAATTATCTTCAGATAGAACATACGCTCCCGTCAGCGCCTTGAATTTTGTCTGATAATCAAAACATTCGCTTCTCGAATCTATTATCAACTCGTTTATATTTTTATAGTTTTCCGGTCTGAAACCGAAATTAAGCCCGTCGAATCTCGATATATTCGCGGAAAATTCAGCCGACGATATTATCTTCTCAACCGGTAACAAACAGTCTTTCAGTTTAAAATCCGGCGATTCAATAATTTTCAGTTCTGATATATTAATATTCTCCGGACTGTAATTATATTTTTCAGCCGGATAAAGCGTGGGGTCGTTTTTATCAGACCCGGCAATCACAGATAAAACAGTAAACGCATCGTCAAGATTTTTTGCGTTTACCCTAACGGAATCCATAGACGAAGCGTTAGCGATAACGCCGAATCTCGAGACCGTTCCGTAAGTCGGTTTTATATTTACGCCGTCTTTTATATTTCTGAATATCAAGCTTAACCCCGCATCCGCATTATCTAAACTCTTAACTGCGACGAACATCCCCGCTTTTAATATTTTCTCAACTACAGCCGCAGAATACGGCGGTTTAAAATTATACAGCATTTTCGACCCGGTTAAGCAATACCTGCCTTTCACCAAAATATTTTCGTCAAGGTCTATTTTCATAAAAAATTCTCTCCTTTTACGGCGCGTTTATTCGCCTTTTGCGGCGCGGCATGGAAGCCGCGCCCTACTCTATTATTCTCGGTACGGCAAAATAACCGTCGCAATGTTCCGGCGCGTTTTCGAGTAATTCTTCGCGCGTAAATATTTTATACGCAGTATCCTCGCGCATTATATTTTCAAGCGAAGACACGTTAATTAACGGCTCGATATTTTCAGTATCGATTTTTTTGAGCCCGTTGAATTTTTCGACCCAGAAATCAAAATAATTACCCGCCGCTATTTCTTCTTCTTCCGTCAGTTCTATTTTAACAAGCGATTTAAGCTTGTCTAAATTCAGATAATAAATACCCGTATCAAACTCATTAAAACTCATAAAATATTTACCTCACTCTTATATGCGTTTCTCTTAACTGCATTTCAGTTACCGGACCCGGCGCGTTCATCAGTAAATCCTGCGCGCTGCTGTTCATGGGGAACGCTATAACTTCCCTGAGGTTTTCTTCTCCGGTTAAGAGCATTACGATTCTGTCCACCCCCGGAGCCGCTCCCGCGTGAGGCGGCGCGCCGTAGTGAAACGCATTGTAAATTCCGCCGAATTTTGTCTTGACCGTTTCTTCGTTATATCCCGCGATTTCAAACGCTTTTACCATTATTTCGGGGATATTGTTTCTTACCGCTCCCGACGTGAGCTCCGTTCCGTTGCATACTATATCATACTGATAAGCTTTAATTTCAAGCGGTTCCTGCGAGTTAAGAGCGTCAAGTCCTCCCTGAGGCATAGAAAACGGATTATGCCCAAAATCGATTTTTCCCGTTTCTTCGTTGATTTCATACATGGGATAATCTACTATAAAGCACATTTCAAATTTATTTTCGTCAGTTAAATTTAATCTTCTTCCGAGTTCGTTTCTTATTTGCCCCGCGAGTCTATTAACTATTTTTATGTCGTCCGAGATAAAAAACAGAGTGTCGTTTTCTTTTAAATCTAATAATTCAAGCGCTTCTTTCTGTTTTTCTTCAGACAAAAATTTAGCGATAGGACCTTTAAATTCTATTTGTTTTGTCTCTTCGTTTTTTATAATATTTATATAGCCGATTCCCGCGCGCATACCTATACTTTTAGCGTAATCGCCGAAATCGTTGAAGAAAGCGTTCGGGTTTTTCGCGCAGTTCGGCGCGACTATTCCTCTTACGGGCTTATTTTTAAACGGCTTGAAATCAGAATCCTTGAAAAATTCGCTCAAATCGCTTATAATTAACGGATTTCTCAAATCCGGCTTGTCAGTTCCGTATTTTAACATACTTTCGTTATACGGGATTCTCACAAACGGCGGAGGAGAGACATATTTTCCCGATTCTTTGGAAAACTCCGTAAAAGTATCGAACAAAGCTTTTTCTGCGACCGCTAAAACGTCGTCCTGGGTTGCGAACGCCATCTCGAAATCGAGCTGATAAAATTCGCCCGGCGACCTGTCCGCTCTCGAGTCTTCGTCTCTGAAACACGGCGCGATTTGAAAATATCTGTCAAAACCGGAAGTCATCAATAACTGCTTAAATATCTGCGGCGCCTGAGGAAGAGCGTAAAATAATCCGTGATGTTTTCTGCTGGGGACTATATAGTCTCTCGCTCCCTCGGGAGACGACGACGTTAAGATAGGCGTCTGTATTTCCATAAAGCCTATTTCTTCCATTTTTTTACGAAGATAGCTTATAATTTTCGAGCGCGTTACAATATTATCATGGACTTTTTTATTGCGTAAATCGAGAAATCTGTATTTTAATCTTACTTCTTCTCTCGTTTCGGTCGAATTATTAATCTCGAACGGCAGATTGCTTATGGATTTGCTTAAAATATTCAGTTTTTCAACCGATACTTCTATTTCTCCCGTTTTAATTTTTTTGTTTACTGTTTCTTCGTCTCTCTTTATAACTTTTCCCTCGATTGATATAACGGTTTCTTTGCCTGTTCCGGCAATCAGAGAATCGTCGGACAAAACGATTTGGGTAACTCCGTAATGGTCTCTCAAATCTATAAACAAAACCCCGCCGTGGTCTCTTATCGTATCAATCCATCCCGATAATTTAACCGTTTCGTTTATATTTTCTTCGTTTAATTCTCCGCACGTATGCGTTCTGTAGATATTTTTAACAAACATAAATCTTTTTTCCCTCGTTTATCTTTTAATATTTTTATATTTTCTATTGATTTTACCACAAATTAATATATTTTGTCAAGTAAAAAAATTTATATATTGACAATTTATAAAAATCAATATATAATATCTGTAATATTTTAATTAATTAAACATAAATAAAAAATAAAAAAGGAGAAAATTTTTATGATTTTACTTAACTGTTCAGACAAAGCGTTCGGACGCTACGGATTTGAAGTTACCGGCTATGATTTCAAAGACTTGATTGATGCTCTGGCAAAAACCCACTGTCCGAAAGATTCCGTCACATACAAAGCCGAAGAGCCGTCTCTGCAGAATCTTCCGGTATGCGAACAAATAAAAAATAATTTGTTCGGAGGTATGCCGGTGCAGCTGGGTTACTGCAACGGGCATAATTTAAAGCTCAACTGTTTTGAGTATCACCGGGGAAGCGAGCTTATAGTCGCGGGAACGCCGCTGGTTTTACTGCTTGCGGATTTGAGGGATATTAGTTTTGACGAAGAAAACGACGCCTCTCTCGATACTTCGAAAACAGAAGCGTTTTATATTCCCGGGGGCGCCGCCGTCCTGCTTTACGAGACGACTCTGCACTACGCGCCGTGTACGGCGAAAACGGAATCCGACTGTTTCCGTTCGGTTATCGGCCTGCTCAAAGGCACGAACGTCGGCAAACAGGATATTGCTCCGGCAAATACCAGAGACCGTATGCTGCGGGCGGCAAACAAATGGCTCCTTGCCCACCCTGAAACGGGCGAAGCCAAAAACGGAGCTTATATCGGCCTGACGGGAGAAAATATAGAAATATAGACTCTTTTAAGTTTATTTACCCCCAGAAGAATCCCGCAATCAGGCACGCCGCAAACGCGCAGAATAACTGGGTTAAAAGCGCGGCGCTTAACGCGCAGCCTGTTTTTTTGACTTTCGCCGCGCCGAAATATACCGCGAAGATATAAAAGACAGTATCCGACGAACCCATTATAAGAGACGCGGAACGTCCCGCAAAAGAATCCGCGCCGTACTGCGTAAAAATATCGTTTAGCATAGCGGTCGAACTGCTTCCCGAAAACGGACGCATTATTATAAATCCGACGATTTCCTTCGGGATATTAAGCAGCGCGAAAAAAGGTCCGAGAAAATCCGTAAACATATCGAGTCCGCCGCTCGCCCTGAACATCGAAACTCCGACGACGAGAATTATGAGAGTCGGCAGAAGATTTATAAGGGTTTCGAGTCCGTCTCTCGCCCCCTGGATAAATTCGTTGAACAAATCTTTTTTTGAAGTCAGAAATAAAAACCCCACGCCGGCTAAAATCAGCGGCACCGTATAGGAAGCTATGCTCGTCAAAACTTTTCACCCCCGATAAATCCGAATAGTTTTACCGTTAATACCGCGAAAACGGCAGTCGCGAGAGAACAGAGCCAGACAGCGGGGATTACTTCAAAGGCGTTTGAGCTGCCCGCGGCGGAACGCAGGGCGATTAGAGTCGTGGGGATGATTTGAAACGAGGCGCAGTTAAAGACCACGAACATAATCATATCTGAATTTGCCGCGTCAGGGTCCGCTGTTTTTGATTTGTTTTTCAGAACGCCGAGTTTTTTTATTGCGTCCACGCCGAGAGGCGTCGCGGCGTTGCCGAGTCCGAGTATATTCGCGCTGATATTCGCGGAGACCGACTGCAGGGCGCAAACCGCGTCTTTGCTTCCCTGTTTTTTTAATTTGTATGTATACGGCAGCATTATTTTTAAAACCGGGGATATAATCTTCGCGAGTATTTCAGTAAGTCCGGTACGCTGCATTACCCTGACGATGCCGCTCCAGAGGCACATCATACCCGCAAGAGATATTATAAGCCTGACCGCGCTGTCCGCTCCTTCGGCTACGGACAGCCCTACCTGCTGTATGCGTCCCGTAAAGACTGCGATTATTACCGAAAGCAGCGATATAACCCCGAATATTTTACTCAGCATATTTAATTGCCCCCCTGTAAAATTAATTAATATTTTCTGTTTTCTTGCCGGAATATAAAATTTTTTTTATTTTTTTGAAATATTTGCAAGATAACTGTTGACAAAACTTGAAATTTGTGTTAGATTAATTTATAATATATTTTTTACATAAGTCGGAGTTAATATTATTAAATTAAATAACTGGAGGAAAAAATCAATGAAATCAACCGGAATAGTAAGAAAAATCGACGAACTCGGAAGAATCGTGCTTCCCGCTGAAATGAGAAGGATTTTTAACATCAACGAGAAGGACGCGGTCGAAATCTTCACCAAAGACGACATGATAGTTTTGAAAAAATACGACCTGTCGTGCGTTTTCTGCGGAACGACAGACGATTTGAAAGTTTTTAAAGACAAGAACGTCTGCCCGAAATGCGCAAAAGAGTTAAAAAGCGGTTCATAAGCATAAACACCGGCAATATAATTATATAAATATTTTGTTGTTTTATGCAATTTATTTACGGCGTGATATAATACTTATCACGCCGGCTTGCTAAATTATAAGATTAAACTGAGGAGGTTTATATAAATTTATGATTACTAAAAAATTTCTGCGTAATTTTGTTTTGTTTGCGTTAATATCTGCCCTTGCGTTTATAGCTTCGTGCAGTCAGCCGACGGATAACGACGGCGGCAGTCCGGGAAATCAGGGCGGAGAGGAAAATCCGGGAGAATACGCGGGCGAAGACGGGGAAGAACCGGGAGAAGAGGTTCCCGACGTACGCGCCGTTATGGAAACTCTGCCGGACGCGGACTACCGGGGATATGAGTTCAGGATTTGGACGTCGAATCATTTCAACAGCACTCTCGAGGGGCGTCAGGCTCCCGAGGAAGAACAAACGGGGGATTTGGTGAACGACGCCCTTTATCTTCGCGACAGACTCGTCGAGGAAAAATATAACATAGAAATAGTATATAACATATACGACGACTCAGGACCTCTTTTTTCCGCCGCGCAGAGGACAATCAACGCGGGAGACGATTCTTTCGACTACGCCCTGGACAAGATGATGGATTCAAAGAGCCTCGCGCAGTCGGGTCTTCTGGTCGACTTCAGCAGAATGCCCAATATAGACTTATCGAACGAATGGTGGAGTAAATACGCCTTACGCGACCTTACTATAGACGGCAGGTTTTTCTTCCCCACCGGAGACATAACCGCGAGATACGCCGGTTCGCAGTATCTCATGCTTTTCAACAAAAAATTATTCGAGGATTTCGGGCTTGACCTTCCGTACAGAGAAGTTCTTGAAGGGAACTGGACTCTCGACGCATTATTCGATTTGACGAAGCACGGAACCCAGGACCTGAACGGCGACGGAGAGTTAAGAAAAACCGACGACCGTTTCGGTTTAGTCGTCGAAAATATGGCCCCGTTCTGTTTCCTGCACGCTTCGGGCGAAGGGCTGACGAAAATAGTCGACGGAAATCCCGTATTCAACGTCCGTAACGACAGAACCGTAGACGTAATGGAAAAATTGTCTTCCGTTTGGAACGACCCGTACTACGTTTATCTCCCGACGAGTTACAACACCTACGACGAAGTGCCGATATTCAAAGAAGACCGCGCGCTATTCGCGGCGATGACGGGAACGAACACGGTTTTGTTTAAAGACATGGAAAGCGACTTCGGAATCGTACCGCTGCCGAAATTCGACGGCAACCAAACCGACTATTATTCATACTGCCAGCCGTACGGAAGCGCGGCGGTGTGCGTTCCGGTTACGGCTACAGATTTAGAGCGCACCGGAATGATTATAGAAGCTATGGCGGCCGGAGGAAAATACATGGTCACCCCCGAAGTATACGACGTCACGTTCAAAATAAAATACGCGCGCGACGAAGAAAGTTCGCAGATGCTCGATATAATATTAGACGGTTCGGTTTATGATTTTGCGTTTATTTACGACTGGGGTCAGGTATACAGTTCTTTCTGCACTACAATAGCGAGGGGCGACAGTTTCCTCACGAGATTTGACGCGATAGAAGACAGGGCGCAGTCCGGTATGGAAAGGACAATCGAAGCGTTTACCAATACGGATTAAATTACAAGCATATAAAATATAAAAAAAATTGCGGGAAAATCCCGCAATTTTTTTATGTTTTTAATCCAGAACGCCGTCCGGCAGACCCTGCGGGAACGGCGCGGGGAGTTCAAACGACGTGTCGAGCGTTATTATTTTATCAGTGTCGCTTGAATCGTGAATCGAACACATAATATCGAGAACGTGATTCGCCATATCGCCGTGGGCCCTGTGGGTTCTTTTGTTCAGGATACTCTGCGCCATATCAGAAACGCCGATTCCCCTGCTGTTCTCCTGGTGCGAGAACACGACGGGGATTTCCCGCCATTCGTCCATTCCGGGTTTTTTATATAAAACCGGCCCTCCGAAAGTATTGGGGTCGGGTACTCGCAGAGAACCTTCAGAGCCGTATATTTCTATATTCGGCAGATGCGAATCCCATACGTCGAAAGTCGTTATTATAGTTCCGATTGCCCCGGATTTAAAAGTCAGCGAACCCGCGACGTAAGTCGGCACGTTGACTTTTATAATTTCGCCGTATTTTTCTTTGCAGGTCGCCCTTCTTGTCGGGAAAGATATTTTAGTCGTTCCCGCGACTTTTTCGACGGGGCCCAGCATAGAGACGAGAGCCGTGAGATAATACGGACCCATATCGAACATCGGGCCTCCGCCGAAGTCATAATAAAACCCGGGGTCCGGATGCCAGCTCTCGTGTCCGTGACACATCATAAACGCGGTCGCCGCGACGGGAGTACCAATCCAGCCGTCGACTATTAATTTTCTGCACATCTGCAAGCCGCCGCCGAGAAAAGTTTCGGGAGCGCAGCCGACGAGAAGATTCTTTGACTTCGCGAGTTCTATAATTTCCTTGCCGTCTTTTTTATTTAACGCGAAAGGCTTTTCAGAATAGACGTGCTTGCCGGCTTTAAGAGAACGCATATCGACGTCGTAATGCGACTGCGGGGTTGTTAAATTCACGACGAGTTCGATTTCGGGGTCTTTATAAAAATCCTCGAGCTCATGAACTTTGGGAATATTAAACTGCGACGCTCTCTGCTCTGCTCTCTCTTTTATTAAATCCATAGTCGCAACTATCTCTAAATTTTTAAATCTGTTGGTTATATTGCTCATGTAAATTTCCGAGATGACGCCGCACCCGACGACGCCCGCCTTTATTTTTTTTCCGGACATAAATATATTTTCCTCCTGTGAATTTTATAATATTTTATTGCTTTTTAAATAAATTTCTTATTTTATCTATGACGATTTTAAGCGCATTAAAAATCAGTCCAAGTATACCAGATTTAACTGTAAACTTAATTGCCGCCACAATTACCATAATAGATATAATCCGTATAATAATATCACTATCCGGCATTTTATTTTGCTCCTATATAAAATATAATTTTTTATCAATCGTGTTCCTGTAATTCTTTTGCCGCCATTTTCAAACAACGCTTCATAACAGATTCGGGAGTTTCACCGTTTGTATTGGCAATTTCTTCAAATATAGCATAGTCTTTGTTATCAACAACTACTTCGACTTTTTTGCATAATTTATGAAAGAACGGGTTTTTTATTGCGCCTTTTAAATCTTCGGCAGTATATTCGGCTTTCATTTTATCCCCTCCTGATATAATATAATTTCACCTTTAGTTGCCATTCTTGCTGATATTATACGAATAATTTCGTCGTTTTCACCGCGGTAACAATGACAAACCGTAAGTTTATCTCGAAGTTTTTCTGCTATTCCGATAATTATAAATCTATCTTCGTCAGTTGAATGTGACTTATCATAATCATAAACGGCGTTTTCATCTTTGAATACTGTTTCCGCTTCTTCAAAAGATACTTTATGTTTTGCTATGTTAATTTCGTTTTTCTTTTCATCCCATTCAAATTTCAAATTCTATCCCCCTGTTCAAAATACAAATTACGCATTTGCCCTCTACACAAAAGTCGCGGTGAAGAATCCGGACGGGTCGGTCGTGTTGTTTTGTACGGCGATTTTCTTGCCCTCCGCCGCCCATAATAAGCCGCGCCTTAATATCTCCCCCGCTTCGGGTATATCGAAAACGTCGTCGTGATGTCCGAGAGAAGTATAGAACACTCTGCCGTAACCCCACATTTTTGTCCATACTACCGGCATATCGACGTGTTTATTTAAAATATGCGGACCGTTTGCGACGGGAAAGCTCGTCGTTGCCAGAACTTCAACAGCAGGGTCGACGTGCAGATAATACTGCTCGCTCGCGACGTCGAAATCTTTTATGCCGAAAGTTATGGGGCTCGTGCTGTGCTTTATATTGACTTTATACGGCGTGCCGTCGTTTCCGGGGTGGGCTACCCAGTTGCCTCCGCACATAAACTGCCACTCTGTGTCGTTTCTGAAAGAATCGCAGATGCCTCCGTGATTTCCCGCGAGTCCCACTCCCGACGCGACCGCCTGAGAAACCGCTGACCTTTGTTCGTGCGTGATATTTCCCATTGTCCATAACGGGAAAATCAAATCGAGAGCCTTCAAATGCTCCCCGTCTAAAAACGCGTCGAGATTATCATAAAACTCAACGTCGAAATTCTCGCTTAACAAAACTCTCTCGACTCTCCTCGCGACTAATTCGGGTTCGTGTCCGTCCCATCCTCCCCATACTACCATGGCTTTTAATTTTTCGCTCATTTTAAATTTACCTCCGTATATTTATTTTTAATTTTATAAAAATTTACTTGAAATATCTTACGCCCGACAAAAAGACCATCTGGCTTTTATTTCCGGGTATATTTTTCA
>WRMA01000032.1 GCA_009777355.1 Oscillospiraceae bacterium
ATAATCCCGTCCGCTTCCGAAACGACTAAATCGTCAGCATAAACCGCCACTCCACCGATTGCGACCGGAACGTCTTTTTCGTAATATCTTATGCGCGCCTGGTCCATAGGCTGCGAAATATGCTTCGTGAACACCGGGATTTTCTGCAGTATAACCTCGTCCGTGTCTCTTACGCCTCCGCCGTTAAGCAAAAACCCGACCGCGCCTTTATTTACGCAGTTAAGCGTATTGTTAGAACCCAGCAGCCCCACGTCAAGCCCGCATATATCCAGACAAATAAAATCGCCCGGTATAATATCGTTAGACCAATCGTCGGTACACACGTTGCCGTAATACCAGCCGACCCATTTCGTGTATTCCTCGCCCGTAACCATAGGAACAGGCCCTTCATACGGCAGATAACGCGCCGTCCTCGCAAAGCCTATAACTGCTTTTCCCGTTCTCCATAACGGCTTTATACTATGATGAACCGTACCGTAATGATGATAGCCGAGCCAGTCCATACCGTCGCGTACGTCGGTAACGCGAAAATCTTTATACATTCCGAGAACTTCTTCTCTGTTTATATTATTCATAAATAAATTTTTTTAAGGGGAAAACTTTTGAGGAAAGTTTTCCCCTTACACCCCTTTCAAACCTTTTTAATAACACTATAATTTTATCGTTTTTTCTTTGCTTACTTTCTTTTTTCCGTAAAAAAGAAAGTAAGTTACTTGATTATTTCAGTTTTGTTCGGGCTTCCTCTGCCTTCTAAATCAGGCAGACGCTTCTCAAACGCCGCGAACGATATCTCAATGTCTTCGTACGCTTCCCAATGGGTTTTTACTCCCACGGTTATCATATCGCAGGGACGCAGAACGTTCCAGTTGAAAGTTAAGCCGACATACGGCGAAACCCGTCCGGCGGCCATAGGCTTGATTGTCATTACGGGTTTTTTAGCGTTGTGGATTATCTGGATTATACTTTCGATTTCGATTTGCATTAAAAATCCCATGCAGTTAAACAGCTGGATATATGTCTCGACGTCGTAATTATTCAGGTCGGAGTAGATAATAAGCTCGGGCATGTGAGCCGAAAGTCCCGGTATCATGCCGTTGTCTCTTATCATAGACAAATAATCCGGCAGTCTGTCGATTGTTCTTTTGTTCTTGTTGACCAACTGCTCGACGCTCGAGTGATGCGGGAAACAGAACTTCGCTCCGGACTTCGCGCTGTTTTTAATCGTCTTTTCAGCTTCGGCGCGCGCTTCCTTAGTGTCGTCCACGTTCATCCACGGCGTGTCTATCTGGATTAACTCCCTGCCTGTCTTGTCCTGAAAATATTTGATAGAGTCGACAAGTATCTTGTCTATGCTCGTAACGCCGAGTATGGCGTCTACGCCGTAATCCGTGAACGTTTTATACGTCTGAAAAACGTCCTCCGCCGTTTTGTTCGTCTCGCGTATGTCCATATCCGCGGCGTGGCCCGTATGACTGTAGCCGACTATCCAGTTCGTGCCTATGAGAAGTCTGGGCAGACTCACCCCTCCGACTTCGGTTCTCGGAAACTGTTTTAAATTTGACATTTCAATAAATTCCTTTCATATATTAATTATTATAAAAATTTTAATCGAGCGCGCCGAACCTTTCAATCGCTCTTTCTATATCCCTCTCCATTCGCGGCTGAAGTCTCTCGAACAGCGACGCAATATTGGGGTCGTCCCTCATTGACAACTGAATCAAATCTCCGCTGAACCCGCCGTAATTCGCGTACTCGCCCGGGTCCCACACTCTGTTATTGAAAATAATATCGAGCATTTCGGCGGAGTCGTCGTCTCTCGCCATTTTCGTTTTAAGCGTCACGTCGTAATAGGCGGGCATAGTAGTATATTTCGACTCTGCGGCTATGGCTTCGAGTATATGCCCCGTTCTCGACGGGTTTGACGCGTTCGCCGGAACGACCAGGACCAAGCCCGTATGGCTAATCACGTCCGTATAGTAATCGTCTTGATTTTCGTCGAGTTTAGGCAGAGGCAGTATGCCGAAATCAGTATCCATCGAACGCAGATTCTCGACTATTCTTAACCTTACCCACATAAACAGCGCCCTGTTGTCCATGAACATTTCTTCGGACACGGGATATATCGCCGGAACTCTGCTCTCTATGTGGTGCGCGTTGTGAGTTATATTACGGTCGTACATGATTTCAAAGCAGGCGTTCATCGCGTCGTACGACCTCTCCGAACCGAAAGTTATATACGGATAATCGTTCTCGTCCTTTTTGGTTATATATTCGTTTGCCGAATGAAGAAAACTTATAAGCGTGTCTCTCTGACCGATAAATCCGAAACGGTCGTCCTGATAGTTCATCAGACCGTCGCCGTTTAAATCGTCGGAAGCGTTCTTGACCATGTCGTAAAGTCTGGACATCGTCCATTTGCCTTCTTTTACAATCGGATAGGGATTGTCGAGACCGAGGTCTCTCAACAAATCTTTATTATAAACTATACCCGTGCACGTATCGTTGTTTACCATAAGTATATCGCCCGACGTGTAGTATAATTTATTGCCGAAAGACAGAGCCGCATTTGCCGCCTGGTCCCACCACGGCTGCGTGAAATCGAGATTGTCGACTTCATATAGATTCATAAAAGTACCGTTTTGAGCAACATCGGGAGAGCTGCGCATAGACACCTGAGCCGCGTCGTAAAGCTCGTCGTTCGACTGAACCGCTCTTCTGATGTTCGCAAGAGGGTCGTTGTTCGGGCTGGGAACCGCCGCTATAACAAAATTATACTTGTCCTCGAGATATGTATTTCTCGCAAAAACCGCGTCGTTTATAGTATCGCCGCTGTTTTCCTCGCTCCAGACCACGTCTCTCGGATTCCAGTCGACCCAGTCGCCCGACGTATGGTCCGGAATCAAAACGTTGAAGATATGCCCGCCGAAGTCGGCGTCTTCGAGATTGGGCAGAATTTTAACCTCTTCTTCGTCCTGGTTTTCCTCGTCGTTACCGACGGACTCCCCGCCTAAATCTCCGGGAACGTTGCCGGAATCGACCGGCGGGGCGTTCTCCCCGCACGCCGCGAACACAGAAACCGCAAAAGCTAAAATTATTAGAACCGCCGTGATTTTCGCCAATTTTTTCATGATATTTTTCCTCCTGATTTAATTTATATATTTTTTTATTCTTCTGTATCTTCCGACTTAACGTCCGCATTGTCAGTCTCCGCGAAATTCTCTTCAACAGAAGAATTATCGTCAGTATCAGTCCGGGTTCCGTCCGCGAGCTTTTCCTGCGCCGCCGCGTAAACGCCTTCGTACGCCGCTTCCTCAAGCTTCCGTAATTTATATTTTGAAATGAACGTAAGAATAAGCATAGTCCCAACCACAAAACACAAAAACCCGACGATTTGCGATACCCTGAAACTCCCGAGCATGAGCGTGTCCTCGCCTCTGATTCCCTCTATTAACATTCTGCCGAAGCCGTACCACGTTATATACATAAGAAAGATTTGCCCGTCAAATTTCTTTTTGTTAAATTTATACGCAAGATTTATTATTATAAAGCCAACTAAATTCCAGAGACATTCGTATAAAAATATAGGGTGAACGGGCGCTCTGCCGTTTATCGACATTCCCCATGGCAAGCCCGTATTCACCCCGAACGCCTCGGCGTTCGTGAAGTTCCCCCATCTGCCGATAATCTGCCCGAGCATAATCGCCGGCGCGCCCGAATCAAAAACTTTAAGTATAGAAAGCTTTTTAACTTTACAGACAATAAATCCCGTTAAAAAGCCGAAAATTATCGCTCCGTAAACGGCGAGCCCGCCGTTCCAGACCGCGATGATTTTATAAAAACTATCAAATTTACCGAACGAAAACAGAACGTAATATAATCTCGCGCCTATTATCGCCGCGGGTATAGAAAAAATCGCGACGTCAATCATATCGTCGGCGGCTATTCCGTTGTTTTTCTGCCCTCTCCAAAAAGCGTAAAAAATCCCGCTCAAAATCCCGAGCGTCACAAATATCCCGTACCACGCTATCCTGACATGCCAGCCGATAAACGGCATGACAAAATCTAGCGCGACCGGATTTATACCGAACGGTCCTATGCCGAACACGGGAAACTCTATAATATTGCTCATTCTGTTTTCTTCTCCTTTTCTTTGACCCCTTTAATCATATCTATAAATTTCGGGTTTGTTTTCTCAATTCCCGCAAACGCCAGAACGCCGGTCAAAACGACGGCAAACTCGCCGGCGGCGACGCTTGACATAATATATGGAAGCGATACGCCGAAATCGTCCGGCACGAGATAGTACAGCATCAGACCTATTATAACCCCGTTGATTACGGCGGCGGCGGGAGCTATGACTATTCTATTCTTAAAAATTATTATTACCAGACACACAAGAACGGTTGCGAGAGTTCCGAAAACCATATCGACGAAACCGTACATTAACTGATTTGCGATAAACGTACCGATAATAACCGGAACGGCGTATTTTTTGTTGTAAAATACCAGAAGCAGCAGCATCTCGGCTACCCTGAACTGGGCGAACCCGTAACTCATAAAAGCGAACGCATAGCATAATGCGACGTACAGGGCGGCTATGACGCCCATCTTGGTTAATTCCCGAACTTGATTTTTTGCCATAATTAAAATTTCCCCCTTGTTTTTTTAAATTAATTTTCTCTGTGGTTATCAAGGCAACACAGATATTTTTTTATTTTTTATAAACATCGCAGACCGTACCTGACGCTATATCCCATATTTTGCCCTTAAATCATCAGCCGAAATACGGTAGCCGTCGTCGGTTGACTTCGCTTCGTCATAAACAGTAACGTCGTTATTGTTTTCAACAGCTAAAAACTCCGCAAATTTAAGAACTGAAATTTGCGCCGCCTCGTCAAGAGTGTCCATAATCTTCAATGCCCGTTGTACAGTTGCGCTCATGTTTACAACTTTCCTCTCTCTGAATAAAATTTATTACACAAATATTATACTATATTTTATTTTAATTGTCAACAAAAATTTAACCTGCCCGCAGCGTGATTTTCCGCGATTATTTTTATATACGGTTCGGCGAAACAATAAAAATTATATAACGCCCCGCAATATTTGTTATCTTTTGCAAAACCGTCCCGAAATTCGTCTCTGTCGCGTCTGCAGCCCCCTCTGCACAAATAAAAAACCTTGCACGATTTGCATTTATTATCGCCGTTATAATTGTTATAAACGGAAGTCTCTCTGAATTTGCGCATATTCGGCGAGTTATGCAGCTCCTCAAACGTCATATCTGAAATATTCCCGAGTTTCCAGTTGTCCACGCAGTAAAAATCGCACGGGTAAACGGAACCGTCCGATTCTACCACAAACTGCCCGGAACAAAAACCAAGCGTTCCGCACTGTTCCCCGGCCTCTCCCGACGCGACTCTTACGAGATTATCAAAAAATCTTATGCTTATATATCTGCCGTTTCTGAAATCCCCGTACCACAGCGTAAATAAATTGACCAGAAACTTTTCGTAAATTTCGGGAGTTAACCCGTAGGGAGTAAATTTGTCAGTTTCCGTTACGCTTCCCGGATTATCGCGCAAAGGCTCGAGACACGGGATAAACTGCAGATAATCAAATCCCCGGCGTTTATAAAAATTATATATCTTTTCGATATGCCTCGCCATATGCGAATTTACGACCGTTAAAATATTATAGTCGATTTTAAGCCGGTCGAATAATTCAGAAGTTTTTATGACTCTGCCGAAAGTTCCCTCGCCGTCTTTACCGACTCTTAAATAATCGTTCGTTTCTTTAACTCCGTCGAGAGACAGCCCAACGAGAAAATTATTTTTTTTGAAAAAAATCGCTAATTCCTCGCTTATATTTATGCCGTTAGTCTGAACGGCATAATTTATTTCCAATTTATTCTTATTATCTTTATTTAATTTATTTACCTGCTCAACAAAATAACGAAAATAATCGAGTCCCGCAAGAGTCGGTTCTCCCCCCTGAAACATAAACGATATGCTTTTTGACGCCGCATCGAACGCCCTGCCGGTTAAAACATCGATTATTTCTTCAGTCATCACCCCGTGTGATTTTACCGTCCTGCCTTTGGCTGTGTCATGATAGAAACAATACCCGCATTTTAAATCGCACATACCCGACGCGGGCTTAATTAAAACGGACAAGCGCCGCGTTTTTTGCGTCACAGCTCTATGTTCGGCACGTCAATCGCCGTGGACTTCGTCAGCGATTTTACTTCCCCGGCCGTAAGCTCCCTGCCCAGACTGCTCGATAAGAATATGCCTTCCTGCAAAAGCGACGTTTCGAGAGCGATTTTATCGGTCGGAATCAGCTCGCAGCGTCCGAGAAGAGCGTTTATCCAGTGAATCTGCGACGAATCGTACATAGAGTTTTCAGAACGAACCGTGTGGTTTCTGTAGTTCATCGCGCCTAAATCTATCGTCTGGTCAACCTGCATATCTTCCGTAAGAGTGTGATAACTCAGCGGGTCGAACATTAAGCCGCCTTTGTCTCCGGCAATCATCGAACGTCCGACGCCGCCCATATGTATCGCCCAGGATTCTATAACGTCGAGAGATATATTATTCTCATAGACGGCGTATCCCGTGCCGAGCTCCTCGACGTCGAATCCGCTCTCGAGTTTTCTCTTTGCGTCCGCTTCGACTTCCTGATATACTTTGCCGACCACTCTCTCGAGCTTCGGCAGACCCGCGAGATACAAAAGCTGCGATATTCTGTAAACTCCCATGTCAAATAACGCTCCGCCTCTCGCCGTATGGCTGTTTACAAATTCTTTCGTCGCGTAACCGTCTATAAACGGTCTTCCCCTTCTTCTGAATCCGCACGAACGCATATGATAAATTTTACCCAGATGACCTTTGTCTATCATGGTTTTCGCCGCCTTTGCCGCGTCTACATAAAGCATGGCAAGCTGTATATGCAGTTTTTTACCGGATATTTTTGCCGTCTCAAACATAGACAGAGCGTCCGCATACGAACCCGCCATCGGCTTTTCGCAGTATGCGTGCCTGCCCGAGTTTAAGACAGCGTTCGTAACGGGAGCGTGAAGATTATTGTGCAGACAAATATCGACCGCGTCTATATCGTCCTCCAAAAGCATTTTGCCTATATGCGTAAATCTTTTCTTAATATCATACTTATCCCCGATATAATCGAGCCTTTCCTGATTTATATCGCAGATTGCCGTGATTTCGCAGTCGTTAATCGCCTTATAATTAATTATATGTTCCTCGCCTATAATTCCGTTGCCGATAACCGCCACCCGTATTTTACCCATAAAATTTTACCTCCCGTTTAATAAATCGATAATTTTAAATAAATTTATTTTTTATATTATATTTATTATATCTCTTAAAATTGAACGTGTCAAGTAAATCAGCTTAATTTATCTCTCATAATTTTTCTCGACGCGGTTTTCTCAAATTCGCTCTCTCTTATCTCTACGATATTTATCTGTTTATAAAGCGGCAGCTTTTTATTTATCTCGGCGATTTCTTTGTTTATGATTTTATTTATTTCTTCTTTTGGCATGCTTAATCCGCCCGAATCCGGATTTTTGAATCCGGCGCAGTCATAGTTCGGGTATATCAGGGCGCAAAGCGTTAAGCCTCCGACGCCGGCGCCGGATTTTTTCGTCCTCGCAATCACCGCGCATTCGCCTATTAATTCGGACTGATTCAAATATTCCTCTATTTCTTCGGGATATATATTTTTACCCCCGCTCGAAATTATAACGTTTTTCTTTCTTCCCGTTATATATAAAAACCCGTCGCCGTCCAGACAGCCTATGTCTCCCGTCCTGTAAAACCCGTCGTCGGTCATAACTTCTCCCGTCGCCTCTTCGTCGTCCATATAGCCAAGCATGACGTTGTCGCCTTTCGCGAGTATTTCGCCGTATTTATCCCCGTCCGGACTGTCTATTTTTAATTCCACGCCCAAAACGGCGGGACCCGCAGAGCCTATTTTTTTCATAACGTACTGAGACGGGACAACGGTGAGAAGCGGCGCGCACTCGGTCGTTCCGTAACCCTGAACCAAAGTTATGCCGAACGCGTCGAACACCGGAATATGCGCGGGATTAAGCGGCGCTCCGCCGCATACGATAAGCCGCAGCTCGCCGCCGAAAGAATCGAGTATTTCTTTAAAAAACACGCGCCGCATATCTATCCCCGCGCGCCGGAGAGCGCCGCTTATTATCATCGCGCCCCTCACGAGTTTTGTCTTGCCCCGCTTTTCGATTTCGTCCCATATTTTTTTGAGCATAGTATCGACGAACAGAGGCACCAGAACAAGGGCCGTCGGCTTGTACGCGTTAAAATTGCGCAGGACCGTTTTGAGCGAATCGTTTATGAAAACCTCGCACCCGAGGGAATAAGTCGCAAACGTTCCGCACGTCGCTTCGTAAGTATGATGTACGGGCAGAACCGAAACGAGCCTGTCGTTCCCGTCGAAATCGACGCCGCAGGCTGAATCGTATATGCTCGCCGCCATGTTTTTGTGCGAAAGCATGACGGCTTTGCTTGTTCCCGTCGTTCCCGAAGTGAATAAAATTACGCACATTTTGTCCGGGTCTATAACCGCCTCCGTAAAATCGTTGCATCCTTCGGCTAATTTTTTCTCCCCGGACTCTATAAGCGACTCAAAAGAATATATATTTGATTT
Organism: Oscillospiraceae bacterium; assembly: GCA_009777355.1. Classification (GTDB taxonomy): domain Bacteria; phylum Bacillota; class Clostridia; order Oscillospirales; family WRJC01; genus WRJC01. The sequence continues at coordinate 8,695 of WRMA01000032.1, forward strand.
ATTATTATTATTTCCGGCGGGCAAATCCATATTTATAAAATATTTTACTTTGCAGTCCGGCCTTTTTGCGTATTCTTCGATTGTTGAGCTTACTTCTCCCGAATAAACCGCGGCCGAAGACTCCGAGCGTTCGATAAAATTTATAATCTCTTCGGGTTTGATTTCTTTGTCAATCGGAACGATACAGCCGCCGCCGTTCGCCGCGGCAAGATAGGTTACAGTCCATTCAAAGCGGGATTCGCTTATCAAAGCGACCCGTTTCCCCATTAATCCCAGGGCAAAAAAAGCCGAGCCGAGAGCGTCGGTCATATTTTTATGCTCCCCGAACGTAATACTCTGTATTTTCCCGTTTCTTCTGTAAGTATAGCATTTTCTGTCCGCGTATCTCGCCGCGGCGATTTTTTGCAGATGCCGCAGGTCTCTTATCTTCTCAATCTTGCCTGTGTCCGCGTATTTTTTCAAAATTAGTTTCCTCCCGGTAAAAATATATAAAATATATAATTATTTTTATTTTATTATTTTATCGGGAAAATATGAATTTTATATTAATATTTTGATATCATATTTTTCCAGCCAGTAATTTATCTGGACAAAATACGCTATAGTCTGCGGCGTTGTCATAAGCTGACCGTACCAGGGAACTCCGGAAGACTGCGCGCCGCCGTTTATTAAATCCCCGAGAGCTTTTTTGTCCGCGATTTTTAACAGCGGCGAAGACGGTTCGTTTATGATTTCCTCAAGCGCTTTTGAGACCGTTTTCAAATATTCGGGATTATGCGTTTTGGGATACGGGCTTTTTTTACGCCATAAAACTTCGTCGGGTAAATAATCCCGCATCGCAAGTCTTAAAAGTCCTTTTTCTTTGTTGTTAAAATCTTTATATTCCCACGGGATATTATATAAATATTCGGCGATTCTGTAATCGCAGAACGGCGCGCGAATCGCAAAATCGCTGTATGAGCTCATTCTGTTCTGACGTTCGAGCAAAGTCTGCATGAACCATTTTATATTTAAATTAACCAGTTCTTTAATGCGTTTATCCGTCTTATTATCGGTTTTTGAAGCGTCGGACTCCGATATCGCTTTAACGTAACGTTCGCTTATATAATTATCTATATAATTTTTATGCTTTCCCAAAAAATCTTTTCTGAAGAAATCTTTTCTGAAATCTTCGGACCTCGACCAGGGGAACGTCTGAACGCTGCGAATATTTTCGTCCCTGTACCAGGGATAACCGCCGAAGATTTCGTCGGCCGATTCGCCCGACAACGCAATATCGGCGAAGTTTTTTATTTCTTTGCAGAATAATAAAAGCGAAGCGTCGACGTCCGCCATTCCGGGCAAATCCCTCGCGTCTACGGCGGAGTAAAGAGCGTCCGCAAGCTCCCGCGTGTCCAGAACAATCTGATAATGCGTAAAATATTCGCCTTTTAAATATTCTTTCATGCGTTCGATATATTCGCCGTCGCTGTTCGGCTGAAATTTACTCGCGCTGAAATATTTCGCGTTGTCTCTGTAATCGACCGAAAAAGCGTATAATTTTTGCCCCCGCTCTGAAAAATTCTTCGCCGCGGCCGAAGTAATCAGACTCGAATCGAGCCCCCCCGACAGCATAGCGCAGATTTTAGTATTATTTTCGCATATAAGCTGACGGTCTATCGAATCGGTAACCAAACCTCTGACTTTTTCGAGAGTCTGCTCAAAATTATCGCCGTGTCCGCGGTCCGTGAAATCCCAGTATTTATATTTTTTTAGTTTGCCGTCCTCAAAAGTTCCGAACGACCCGGGTTCAAGCTCATAAATATTCTTAAAAACGCCGTAACCCGGAGTACGCCCAGGACCTATCAGAATAATTTCGGCGACTGCTTCGAAACCGATTTCAGCCGGTATTTTATTATTGCTTAAAATCCCGCTTATTTTTGACGAAAATATAAACCCGCCGGATTTTTCGGAGTAGAAAAACGGCTTCACGCCTATTCTGTCTCTTGCGAAAAATAACCTTTTGTTATTTTTATCCCAAACGGCGAACGTAAAAACGCCGTTGAGTTTTTCAACGGATTTTTCCCGCCATTCTATATAAGAACGTCCGATTACTTCAATATCTGTTTTACCCATAAATTCATAGCCCAAAGATTCAAGCTCTCTTGTCAGTTCGTTTTTGTTATATAACTCCCCGTCGCATACGATTATATATTCGTCTTCCCCGCGGCTGATAATCATAGACTGATTTGATTCGGCCGTATAAATAAACCCGGCTTCGTTTGCTTCTCCTGATATTACTCGCATATTAAATAATCCACCCCGTAATTTTTGTAAAATTAAATAAATAATTATATTATATGCCGTATATAGCAATTTATTTAACGCGGCGCTCGTTATCCACTATTTTTTGGTTTGACAAATAACTCAAACCATGATATAATATCGGGGTTAGATATTGGCAGAGTCATAATTTATAAATTCATAAGGAGGAACTCAAAATGACAATCGCGCAAAAATTCGCAGCGCTAACCCCCGAACGGCAAGAGAACTTTAAGGCAATAAAAGACGCGGCGGCGCTGGACGCTTTTCTGAACGAAAACAATCTCGCCCTCACAGATGAGGAAAAAGCGCAGGCGCTGGAATACTTCAAATCCGGCAAGCTTCCCCTTGCCGACGAAGAGCTTGACAATGTCGCGGGAGGCTGCGGGTCTTCCGGCGATACGGTTTGCCCCGTGTGCGGAAGCTCGGATACCAAAACGTACGGAGACGCTTTTCCGGGTCTGTACATCGAATGTAAGACATGCAAACATAAGTGGCCGGTAGAATAATCATAATTATTTTAGGAGGAAACCAAAAATGACAATCACACAAAAATTCGCGACGCTAACCCCCGAACAGAGGGAGAAGTTCAAAGAGCTCAAAGACGCGGCGGCGGGAGTTGTTCTGGACGCTTTTCTGGACGAAAACAACCTCGCCCTCACAGATGAGGAAAAAGCGCAGGCGCTGGAATACTTAAAGTCCGGCAAGCTTCCCCTTGCCGACGAGGAACTGGAAAACGTCGCGGGCGGCGGCTGCGGCGGGGTCAAGTGCAATGAGTGCGGCGGGAACATGAACGGTCCCGGCGCAACTGTAACGTGCAAGTCCTGCGGGAATCAAAAACGGCGGCCCGGAGTGACCTAAACAATGAAAAAACAGTACATCTTAACGCCGAACACAGCCCTGCGGGGCTGGCGGCTCGTACCGCGGGCGTATTACGTCCGCGGCGCGGGAGCCGCCGCCGGGCTAATGGAAGAAGAATTCGAAATTCTATTAAAATGCGACGGCAAGAGCGCGGCAGAGCCGTCCCCCGCGCTGGACAGCCTGATTTCGCGCGGTCTGTGCCGCCCCGCCGAAGACGGCGAAACGCTCACAGATTGGCAAAAATACCGTTTCTGCGATAACCGTTACTTCCCGTACGCCAACTGGGCGGTCACCGGCAGGTGCAATTTCAACTGCCGCCACTGCTTCAACGCCGCTGACAACGCTCCGCTGATGGAAGAGTTTACGTGGGAGCAGTGCCAAAGCTTTATCGGGCAAATGGACGATTGCGGCGTGCAGAACGTCGCGCTGACGGGCGGCGAGCCGATGCTTCACCCCCATTTTATGGACGTCTGCCGCGAAATCGACAGGCGGGGTATGGTTGTGGACGAGCTTACGACCAACGGCAGTTTTATCACCCCCGGAATGTTGGACGAGTTTGACGGGTTTAAGCATAAGCCTGTGTTCAAGCTGAGCTTTGACGGCATTGGGTATCACGACTGGTTCCGTATGAAAAAAGGCGCGGAGAATGATACGCTTGAAAAGGCAAGGCTGCTTGCCCGCAGGGGATTCCGCGTCCGTTTTCAGACTAACGTACATAAGGGCAACACAGACGCTATCCTCCCCACGGCGCGTCTGGCGGACGAAATAGGAGTCGAGTCCATACGCATTATCCGCACCACCGAATCGCCGCGCCTGACGGAAATGGGCGACGATATATGCCTGAGCATTACGGGATACTACGATTTTGCTTTGAATTTTATCCGCGGGTTTCTGGCTGAGGGTCTCGGTATTGATATAGACATATGGCAGGCGGCGCAGGTTTGGCCGCGCGGCAGAGCATACTGCCACCGGCCCGTATCGGGCGGCGCGCCGCAAGCTTACCGCGGCAGCCTTCCGGTATGCCGCGGAGTCCGCGGACGGGTCGCCGTAACGCCGGCGGGGGATATACTGCCCTGCAACCAAATGAGCGGCTGGTTCAAAAAGTACGGAATCCATATGGGAAACGTTCATGAAACCCCGCTGCGGGAACTGCTCTCCGGCGGCGAATATCTCAGCCATGTCTGCTATACTGTGGGCGAGCTTTTGGAAAAGAACCCGAAATGCCAGACCTGCCCGTACTGGAAAATGTGCATGGGCGGCTGCCGCGTCATCGGAATCCTGCACGGCGAAGGGGAATATTTAAGCCACGATCCCGCGAAATGCGTCTACTTCAACCTGTACTATGATAAATTCGCCGAACTGTTCGACGAAAGCTGGCGCAATACGGGAAAGCTCATTGAGGGTTAGACGTCAAGCGTAAAGTTCGCCGTTTTCAGTCAAGTTTCATTGATTGAACGATTTGCCGCTTCGTTTTGATTTATAATCATATTATATCATAATATAACGAGAAGAGGAGGAAACCCAAAATGACACTTACCCAAAAATTCGCGGCGCTTACCCCCGAGCAACAGGAGAAGTTCAAAGCGCTCAAAGATTCTGCCGCGCTGGACGCTTTTCTTGCCGAGAACAGTCTCACCCTCACCGACGAGGAAAAGGCGCAGGCGGCCGAATACTTCAAAACAGGCAAACTGCCCCTTCCTGATGAGGAGCTGGACAATGTCGCGGGGGGCTGTGGTTTTGGCACTACTGACTGGTATCGTTATGCCAAATGTTCTTTGTGCAAAGGACAACTCAGGGCCCGGTTTGTCACCGGCAAATGGGAGGCATTTTGTACGGTATGTAACGCGATTCAAAAAACATGCCCCAGATGTACCACCAGTCCCATGACCGTTGTCCGTACGTCTACCGGGATAATAAAAAGTGAATGTGATTTAAATAAATGTAGGGTTGAATATTACCAGGGTTGAATATTACCAGTAGTGCTAGATTTCCCTATTATAAAGCAGCGGGAGAAGCTAAATCCATGAAAAACAACCTGTTCAGAAAAGAAGCCGTGGACAAAATCACCGGTCCGGAGGACTTGAATACATACATCAAGGTGCTTAACCCCGGCGTGTGGATGATTCTTGCGGGGATTGTTATCGCCCTCGCCGGGCTGATATTCTTTGCCGCGTCCACGGGCTTCCCCGTTTGGGATTTATTCTTCGGGAACGCGGGGGGTTGAATATGGCAAAGAAAACCCCCGTTATATTGCAGCTGGAGATGGTGGAGTGCGGGGCGGCTTCGCTCGCTATGGTGATGGCTCATCACGGCAAGTGGATACCTTTGGAGCGGCTGCGCGTCGACTGCGGCGTTTCCCGCGACGGCAGCTCTGCGAAAAACATTTTGAAGGTCGCGAGGCTGTACGGCTTTGAGGCGAGCGGCTACCGCGTCGAGCCGGCAATTATCGGAACTCTCCCGCTGCCCTGTATCATACACTGGAACATGAACCATTTTGTGGCGCTGACAAAAATCACGAAGAAACTGGCGTACATCAACGACCCGGCTCGGGGCGCGGTCAAGATTCCGCTTGAACAGTTCAACGCGTCTTTCACCGGAATCGCAATCAGCATAACGCCGGGCAAGGATTTTGAACCGGGCGGCAAGCCCGTAAGCGTTTGGCCTTTCGCCAAAGCGCGGCTGAAAGGCGCCGCGCCGGTATTCGCGTTTATCGTCGCGGTAACGGCGCTGACCTCGGTCGTCGGGATTGTGTCGACGCTGTTCGGGCGCGTGTTTGTGGACGACCTGCTTTCCGGGAATCACCCCGAATGGGCGGCCGGGTTTATCGCGCTATTTTTGGCGTTTAATTTTATAAGTATTCTGCTGAACATCGTCAACACGCGAACAAATTTGAAAATTTCGGCCAAGTTCGCGGCAGTTTCCAGCGGTATGTTCATGTGGCACGCCCTGCGTCTGCCCATGGACTTCTATTCCTCGCGCCACGCCGGAGATATCGCCGCGAGGCAAAGCGAAAACGACAGAATCTCGCTTTCGCTGATTCAGCTGTTCGCGCCGCTGTTCATCGACGCCCTGATGATGGCGTTTTATCTGTTTGTCGTGCTGCAATACAGCGTACTGCTGACCGTCATCGGCTTTTTGTCGTTGCTTATTAATTATGCGGTCAATAAATTCATCACGGACAAAAACGCGGATATTTCCCGCGTGTCCTCCCGCGACGCGGGCAAGCTGGGCGCTATGACGGTGGCGGGCGTGGAAATGATAGAAACAATCAAGTCGGCGGGCGCGGAGGACGGCTTCTTTGAAAAATGGTCGGGGCTTCACGCCTCGGTCAACGACTCCAAAATAAAGTCGATGAAGCTGAATTTGTCGGCGGGGATTATCCCGCAATTCGTAAGCCAGACGGTCAGCGTCGTTATCCTGATGCTCGGCGCCTATCTGATTATGCGGGGCGATATGACCGTGGGTATATTTTTCGCGTTTCAGGGCTTTTTGAGCGCGTTCCTAACTCCCTTTTCTAAAATTTTGAACGCGAAACTGCAAATGCAGCAGACAAAAGTCTCGATGGAGCGCGTGCAGGATGTGTTTAATTACAGAACCGACGTTGAATATCAGAAATTTAATATGGATGAGAGTTTTTATAAGCTCTCGGGCGCGGTTGAGATAAAGAACCTTACCTTCGGATATAACAGGCTTTCCGAGCCTTTGCTGGATAATTTCAACATGACGCTGAAGCCCGGCGGGAGCGTTGCGCTGGTCGGCGCTTCGGGGTGCGGCAAATCCACCATCGCCAAGCTTATAAGCAACCTGTATAAGCCGTGGAGCGGCGAAATCCTGTTCGACGGTAAAAAGGCTGACGGGATGCCCCGCGAAATCTTCACAAGCTCGGTGTCGGTGGTAGACCAGGACATCATCCTGTTTCAGGACAGCGTCGGCAATAACATCAAGACCTGGGACAAGTCCATCGAGGACTTTGAAGTAATCCTCGCGGCGCGTGACGCGCAAATCCATGGCACCATCATCGACCGCGAGGGCGGCTACGGCGCGGATGTTTTGGAGGGCGGCAAGAACTTCTCCGGCGGCGAGCGCCAGCGGCTGGAAATCGCCTGCGCCCTTGCCAAAGAGCCAACGCTCATCATACTCGACGAAGCGACCAGCGCCCTTGACGCCAAAACCGAGCATGACGCCATCAAGGCAATAAAGGACAGAGGAATATCCACCGTCATCGTCGCCCACCGCCTGTCAACCATACGCGACTGCGACGAAATCATAGTGCTGGACAAAGGCAAAGTAGTACAGCGCGGCACACATGATGTGCTGATTAGCATGGATGGTAAATATAGAGAACTTATCAGCACATCATGAATTGAGAATTGAGAAAGGAGAATTGAGAATTACTGGGGAGGGCGCTCCGCGACAATATTCAATTCGTCGGCGGTAGCCGACACATTCATTCTCCATTATCAATTCTCAATTCTCAATTTGAAAAAACCCGGAGGTATAGAATTCGTAACCTTCGTCTTACCCAACACGAAGCCCAGCGAAGTGGGTTCGTGTTGGAGAGGACGAGCAACGTAATGGAGCGGATGCCCGAGCTTGCGAGGGCGTAGCGGAATGGAGTTTGTGAGGACGATGAATTGGTTTGAAGATCAGATTAAAAATCGGCTGCAAAACGACGAGGACGATTTTTCATTCGCCTTTACCGAGCTGTCTTCCATCGTCATGGGCGATGCGGCGGCGAAGGCGGGGCTCATTTCGCCGCGTCAGAGGACGCATAACGCCGTGCAGGAGATTCTCAAGTTTTTCGGGCAGGATATAGTGCCTGTACCTGAAAGCATAAAGGATACGGCCGAATACATAAACTATTGCCTTAAACCCTCAGGCATCATGAAGCGCCGCGTGGAGCTTACGGGCAAATGGTGGCACGACGCTTTCGGCCCCATGCTCGGCACTGTTAAAATTAGGAATGAGGAATTAGGAGTTAGGAATGACGGGACTTTGAGTGAAGATGCACAGCATGTTCGTAATTCAAACTCGGAGTCCGGGGGAAGCGGGGATATAGTCGCACTGTTGCCGTCAAAGGATGGCTATTCCTATTTCGATTATGAGAGCGGGAAACGTATAACCATAAATCAGGAAACCTCGAAGAATATTGAGAATTTCGGCTACTGCTTCTACAAGCCGTTCCCGAACCGCGAACTGTCGATAATGGATTTGGTGAAGTACATATTCAAATCAATAAAGCGGAGCGACATATTCTTCTACCTCGCTATCATGACGGTCACGACGCTGATGGGTCTCATTCAGCCAAAAGTGTCTTTGCTCCTGTACTCGTATATTATCCCGCAGGGCGCCGCAAACGCGTTGTGGGCGCTTGGCACGCTGATGATTTCGTTGGCGCTGTCCTCGCAGATATTGTCCGTCAGTCAAGGTTTGATCATGAGCCGGCTGACCATGCGGCTTTCCAACACCGTCGAACCCGCCGCCATGATGCGGATGCTGAATTTGCCCGCTGAGTTTTTCAAAAAGTACGCGTCGGGCGAACTAAGCCAGAAGTTTTCATTGATACCGTCAATATGCAACTCTATCTTCTCGGTCATCACGGGGACGCTTATCACTTCGCTTTTCTCCCTCGCTTATTTCACGCAAATAGCCAACATCACGCCTGCTCTTTTCGCCCCGGCGCTGATCATAATCTTCGCGACGCTCGCGATGAACATTATAACGACTCTGGTTTCCGTAAAAATACAGAAGCGTTCGTTGGAAGCCAGCGCGGAGCTTTCCGGCATGACCTACTCCATGCTGACGGGCATTCAGAAGGTCAAGCTGACCGGCTCGGAAAAACGCGTGTTCGCAAGATGGGCGTCCAAATACAAAACGTCGGCGAACTTTACATATAACCCGCCTTTCGTACTGAAATACTCCAGCATCATCAGCACGGTCATCTCAACTGCGGGGCTTGCAGCCGTTTATTTCATAGCGATCATGGCAAAAGTCGATGTGGGTCAGTACATGGCATACAACACGGCGTATGGCATGGTGTCGGCGTCGATACTCTCCCTCGGAACGATCACCACGTTCTTTTCGGGGCTGAAGCCGCAACTGGACATCGTTGCGCCGATTATGAAGGCAGTACCGGAGATCAGCGGGGGCAAAACGGTTGTGACCTCCCTATCGGGCGGCATAGAAATACAGAACCTGTCTTTCAGCTATAACGAGGGCGGCAGGAACGTCCTCGACGGAATAAACATGAAAATCCGCCCGGGGCAGTACGTCGCCATTGTCGGCAAGACCGGATGCGGCAAATCAACGCTCGTGCGGCTGCTGCTTGGGTTCGAGACGCCGGGCAGGGGCGCTGTCTATTACGACGGCAAGGACATTTCAAAACTCGACCTACCATCTATGCGTCGCAAAATAGGGGCGGTCTTGCAGAGCGGGAAGCTGTTCACGGGCGACATATACAGCAACATTATTATCTCTGCGCCAAACCTGACTATGGACGACGCTTGGGAAGCGGCTCGGCTGGCGAGCATTGACAAGGACATCGAGGATATGCCGATGGGGATGCACACCGTCATCACCGAGGGCAGCGGCGGAGTGTCAGGCGGGCAGAAGCAGCGTCTTATGATAGCGCGCGCGGTGGCGCATAAGCCGAAAATTTTGATTTTTGACGAATCCACCAGCGCTCTCGACAATATCACGCAGAAGCATGTTGCCGACTCGCTTGCGGGGCTGAAATGCACCCGCATCGTCATCGCGCATAGGCTGTCCACCATCAAGGACTGCGACAGGATATATGTGATGGAAAGCGGCAAAATCACCGAAGAAGGCACGTTCCAAGAGCTTTATGACAAGAAAGGATACTTCCACGAGCTTGTAAGCAGGCAAATGATAGGAGAAAAAGGATGATAAAAAATGGCTGACATAGCGCTACTCAAGCAACTGGGTAAAGTAGTAAACTTCACAGAAAACCAGACCGTGTTCATGCAAGACGACGAAGGGGACAATATGTATATCGTACTCAAGGGTACGTTCGGGGTTTATATAAACTCGTTCTCCAGCTTTCCTGTCCGTATTGCCGAGGTGCAGCAGGGTTCGTTTTTCGGCGAGATGTCCGTCATCGACGGCTGGCCGCGCAGCGCTACGATAGTCGCGGAGGTGGATGGCGCCGCCCTTGCCGTGGACATGAGCAACTTCAGCCTGCTGCTGGAAAAAGCCCCTGATATCGCGGAAAGCATCCTCAATACGTTGCGCAATCGGGCGCTTAACACCGCAGCAGCCGTCGCCGAATCCGGTAAAACAGCTCCGGAGATGCCTCAAGCACTAAAGACTGCCAAGTATCAAGACGCAAAGAGCAGCATTTCCTTTATGACAATGCTGGCCGAGCGTGTGCGGGACATGAACGCTATGCTTGCAACGCAGGAGGAAGCCCAGCCCCCGCCCGAGGCGAAGGGCGAACAGAAAGAAGAGTCGCTTGAACTGCTGCCTGACGGGTATGTCCCTTTTAACATACGCGACGAAAACGACAACCGCGCAATGCTGCATGTGAAAAAATACATATGCCCGTACTGCAACAAGGAAACACAGGCAGCCATCCCGGTATTTTCCGCGTTGAAACCACAAAGCGCGACTCTCGACGGGCGGATAATATATAAAGGCTTCGATATCCTGCGCTACACGAATAACATATGCCGTAAATGCAATTA
>WRMA01000033.1 GCA_009777355.1 Oscillospiraceae bacterium
TTCCGTTCATACCTCTTTTTCTTCACTAGACCTTTTGCGAAATCACGTTACTATGTAGGGGCGGCCATTGGCCGTCCGTCTGAAAAACGTCAAAACTGCGTTGGTTTTGCGGACGCGCAATGCGCGCCCCTACAATCAGGATTTTAATTTCGCAAGAAATCTACTCTTTAAATCCGCGCGTAAAAACGCGCGCGAAATCAGTATAGCAAAAAATTTCGCGCGCAGAGAATACCGATGGTGGTGTAGTTTTGAAATTATTTTTAAATTATACTTTCGGGACGTAAGCGTACATCTTCTTCCATCTTTCCTCAATTATATAATTCGGGTTCGCATCGAGTATAAGCTCGCGCAAAACCTTTGGGTCGTCGGGAAGATGATATTTACATATCGCTATTTTCGGCGCGAACTCTTTCAGAACGCGCTTCGCGCCCATGAGCATATAACGCTCCGCGCCCTCTATATCAGCCTTGATAAAATCCACCCTCGGCAGATTGTTCTCCTCAACAAAACTATCGAGGTCTATCGCCTGTACTGTGACTTGCATATCAGTAGTTCTGCTATTTTTTACAGACGACGAAGCAAGCAAACTTCTGCCCACGTTGAATATCAAATTTTCCCGTTTATCCGAAAGAGCATACTCGCATATTTTTATGTTTGGATTCCATTCGGCCGTTTTTTTAAGATATGTCTCAATAATATCCGGCATCGGTTCAAACGCGTACGCCTTGCAGCCCTTTACTCCGGCCAATGCCGAAAATGCCCCTGCGTTCGCTCCCGCGTCTATAACTATGTCGTTCTCTTCCAATATAACCGATTTGTATTCATACGGACCTTCCATTTTATCAACAAATATCAATCGGTAAAACAACTGCGTTTCCATATCGCTCAATAAATAGTGAAGTATACTGTCGATAATCTCGCCGCGAATAAAAGGTTCCCGCTGTGATTTCACAGGCATAGGCAGAGAAATATCTTTCAAAACAATTCTGTCATTTTGCGATATACTTTTATATGACGCATCGAAATTATAGTGGAATTTCCTAGCAAATTTACTTGGAAGAAAACGCATTAGTTTAAAATACTTATAATAAACTTTCAAGCAATCCCTATACCAATTTATCCAGAAATTGTCATCGAGGGGGGGTAAATTATCTATAATTTCCAGAATTTCCTTTAATTTTTTAATTTTTTCGGCAAATTCTCCCGAAAGCCTGCTGCGTAAAAAATTCCCTGTCCTTTTTATTAAATTCATATAATTTTATGTCTCCTTTATTATTTGTTGTGTATATTTATATTTTTGTCAGCGTATCCATAAAAAGTTTACAATCCCTGATTTATCGACAACATCAAGCTCGTGATGGTCAGCAGTAACCAAAACGGCGTTTGAAACAACGGCTTGCGCAACAGCAAAAGAATCCGCAACAGATATTCTTCTGTACGAACTTTTTACTTTACCCGCGTGATAAAAAATATCGCTGCTTATCACGTCATTAATCTTAACGATACTTTTCTCAATTTCATCAAGTCTTTGCCCTGCAAATAATTCCCCGTCCTCTTTGAGATAGCCGTAATAAACTTCAAACAGATTAATTTTGTTCATGATAAGTTCGGCTTCTCCCGCAACCGCCGTTTTATAAAGTTCGGCGACATGACGCCAGCCTTCTTCTTTATTCATGAGAGCAATCAGCGCGCAAGCGTCCAGTACATACTTTACCATGCTTCGAGCTCCTTATCTTCACGCGACATAGCCAAAAACTTCTCTACGGTCAAGTTGCTGCCGTCGGCTATGCCGAGCAGAGGGCAGCTGAAATTTTTTTCTGTTGTCGCCTCATCAATAGGTATAATAGTTATAATGCGGTCACTTTCTCTAACCCTTGCCTTTTTGCTATTCAAAGTCATCCCTAAATAAGAATAAATGGCATTTATATCCATAACTTTTTCAGTCATAATTTTAAAGCCCTCCAATACGCATAAATATAAAATTTCCCTGTTTATATTATTTTTATCCCTACCCTGCAAATATTACAATTTCGGCTTTTTCCAATTTATCGGAGATTGCCGTGAGCTTGATTTCTCCCTCGCCGTCCGCTCTCACTACAGCCATAAGTTTGCCGTCGTACGCGCTGTGGAAATTGCCCGAATACATTTCTTCGGTTTTGGGGTTCGACGAACCCGCCGCAACGAGCGTTCCCGGACCTTCGACCGAAAAATATACCGTGTTTTCCGCGTTTGTAACGGTTTTTCCGTCAATATCCGCGATTTCGACCGTTATATAAGACAAGTCGCCCTTTGAATCGATTTTTTCCCTGTCAGCCGCAAGCTTTATTTTAACGGGAGTTTTTGAGCTTGATAAAATTACCGTATTTTTATTTGAATCAACAGCTTTAAGTTCGCCTTTTTTATAATCAACTTTAAAGCTTGTTTTAAGTTCTGCTAAATCGTTTACGCCGAGCGATTCGCCGTTTAAAAATAATTCGACCGACTGAGCGGGAGAATAAATATCTACTATAACCGGGGTATTTTCAGAAATATCAAAATCCCAACCCTCTATACAGTCGTTCCAGCCCCAGTAAGTGACTTTTTCTGATTCATGGGAATATTTCGACGGACGTCTCGCGAACATTTTGGGCTTGTCTGATACTCCCCATAATATATCCCTGTAATAGGACTGCGCCCTCTTAAATCCACAAACGTCGATATCTCCGCAGTACGCCTGATTCCACGGATAATCATATAAACGCGCCTCTATATCCGGGCGTTCTTCAGTATAATATACTCTGCCGATTCCCGCTTCGCCCAGATAATCGACAGCAGTCCAGACGAAATCTCCTATAACGTTCTGATTTTTAAGCGTCGCTTCCCAAGAATGATATATATCTTTCGGAACTGTCTCTGTTCCTATTATAACTCTGTCCGGATATTTCGCTTTATCTGATTCGTAGTCGCCGTGCTGATAATTATAACCCACAAAATCAAGAGTTTCAACGACAGAGTTCACGCCTTTTATATTATCCTGATTTGTTTTGTCATATCCCATAATCGCCATTCCTACCGGTCTGTCGTCGTATTTTCTTATTGTTTCGGCGAGTTTCGCGGACGTTTTAGCCGCTCCGCTGTTTCCGGTCTGTTCGACGATTTCGTTGCCGGTACTCCATAATACTACCGACGGGTGATTTCTGTCTCTTAAAATCATGCTTATTAAATCATGCTCCCAGTCGGTATCGAAAACCATATGATAGTCATACTGAGTTTTTGAACACCGCCATATATCGAACGCCTCGTCCATAACGAGCATACCGAGCCTGTCGCAAGCGTCTAAAAACGCCGGAGCAGGAGGATTATGCGCGCATCTTACCGCGTTGAATCCGCTCTTCTTTAATATCTCGATTTTTCTCTCCTCGCTTCTAAAATAAGACGCCGAACCGAGTATGCCGTTGTCGTGGTGTATGCAGCCGCCTTTTAATTTAAGCTGCCTGCCGTTTAATATAAAGCCGTTTTTCGAATCAATCGAAAACGAGCGTATGCCGTAAGTCGTTTCGGCAGTATCGGCAAGAACGCCGCCCATATAATAATTCGTCGTTACTATATATAAATCAGGCGAATCTATATCCCAGATTTTCGGGTTTTTTATTTCTATATCGACAGAACGATTATTACCGCAGTCATATTTTGCCTCGGCGATAATTTCCCCGGTTTTCGCGTCTTTTATAACATGCTCCACAGAATCCCCGGTTATATCGCCGGGATTTTCCCTGCAAATATCGGCATCGATCGTTAAAACGGCCGAACCGTTGCCGACCGATTTTGTTTTGATATAAACCCCGTTGAAATTTATGTGATTTTTCTCTGTTTCATAAAGCCAGACGTATCTGTAAATCCCGGAACCGCTGTACCACCGGCTGTTGGGTACGGCCGAATTGTCCGCGACTACTTCGATTAGATTCTCTTCGCCGGGTTTTATATACTCGCTCAAATCGACGAAAAAAGTAGTATAGCCGTAATTCTGGCGTTTAATCAGATTGCCGTTAAGCTTGACGAACGAATTCATGTAAACCCCTTCAAATTCAACGTAAAACTTCTTGTCTCTGCTATTTTCCTCAACAAAAAAACTTTTCGAATAATATCCCACTCCTCCGGGGAAATATCCGCCGTCTCTTTGAGTCAGCGAATTTTTGTCGCGTTTTTCCTCGACCATAAAATCATGGGGAAGCGTAACGTTTCTTTGGGAGTCGGCGTTGATTCTCCAGTTACCCCAGTAATTAAACGGGATATTGCCTTTCGCGAACTTCCAATTTTTGTTAAAACATATTTTTTGCATAGTTAAAAACCTCTTTCTTAAAAAATTTTACTAATATTCTTTATTCATTTATATTTTTGATTATAGCGCAATTTATAAAATATGTCTATAATTTTTGCAAATTTAATAAAAAATTTAGGAATTTTTATTAATTAACGTGTAATATTAAATATATGTTAAAAATTTAAACGGGAGGATTGAGAATTTAAAATGCAACAAACAGGATTAGAAAGAATAAACATCGGCAGCCAAATATATATAAATTTCGTTGAGTCCGATAAATTCAAGCAGAATTATATAGTCGTTAATATTGCCGGCCGTCTCGAAGACGGCCTGAAAGCGGCAAAGACTTCTGTTTTGGACAAAGTTTTAAGACGCGGCAGCAGAAATTATCCGACGATGGCGGAGATTAACAAGCGTCTGGGATATTTATACGCGTCGAGCGTCAATTTATGGTCGTTCAAATACGGCGAGGCGCAGATTCTCGCCGCGAACGCGCAAATGCTCGATAACAAATACGCTCTCGACGAGACGAATATACTCGACGAGACAATCGGCGTTCTTGCGGATATTTTGATGAATCCGCTGATTAAAGACGATTCGTTCGACGAAAATTACGTCGAAACGGAAAAAACGAACGCGGTAAACGAGATTTTATCGCAGATTAACGACAAGAGCTGGTATGCGTATAAAAAATGCGTAGAGCATATGTGCAGGGGCGAACGTTTTGCGATAGATATAAAGGGCGAGGTTGAAGACGTCGCGAAAATCAACGGGAAGAATCTCTATGAATATTATAGATATATACTTGAAAACTGCGCAATAGAAATCTTCTGTATCGGACGTTTAAGTAACAAAAAAGATTATATAACGGATAAATTCAGGGATTTATTTAAAAATATAAAACGCGCCGAAAAAACTGAAGACTATTCGACCGACGTTATTTTAAAAGCCGTAAACAAAGGCGAAATAACTGAAGAAATGGAAGTAAATCAAGGAAAATTAGTGATTGGATTCAGAACGGGCATAACAAATAAAGACGAAGATTTTGCGTCTCTTGTAGTATTTAACTCGCTTTACGGCTCCGGAATTACGTCAAAACTGTTCGAAAACGTCCGGGAAAAACTGTCGCTGTGTTATTACTGCAATTCGGGAATCGACGGCGTAAAAGGCATAATGACGGTTTCGTGCGGGGTCGAAGTCGAAAACAAGCAAAAGGCTCTCGACGAGATTTTCAAACAGTTAGAAGACGTTAAGTCGGGTAACTTTACAGCGCAGGAAATAGAGAACGCGAAGCTCGGCGTCATAAACGGCTACAAAAAAGTATACGATAATTTCGGCAGTATAGCTTACTGGTATTTTAACCGGCTTCTTCAGGGGGAAATAAAAACGCCGGAGCAAGTAATTGAAGAAATCGAGAAAATCGGGCGCGGAGAAATAATAAACGCCGCAAATAAACTCACGCTCGATACCGTTTATTTCTTAAAGGGAACTATTTTAAATAATCCGGAAAGCGGGGGTGAATAAATATATGCCGTCTGTCTATAAAACGATAGAAAATAAAAAAATAGAAGAGAAATATTATTATATAAATCACGAAAGCGGTCTCGATATATATGTCGTTCCGAAAAATCACACTAGCAGTTACGCTCTTTTCGCAACGAAATACGGCTCAATCGACAATACGTTTAAGCTTGCGGGGGATAAAGACTTTACGAAAGTCCCCGACGGTATATCTCATTTTCTGGAGCATAAATTGTTCGATAACGAAGACGGCGCGGACGCTTTCAAGAAGTACGCCGAAACGGGAGCGAACGCGAACGCATACGCGAGCTTTGACAAAACCTGTTATTTATTCTCGATATCAGACAACGGCGAGAATTTTGACAAAGCTCTCGGAATACTTCTTGATTTTGTAACGCATCCGTATTTTACGGAAGAGAGCGTTAAAAAAGAACAGGGAATAATAGCCCAGGAAATAAGGATGTATGAAGACAATCCGGGATGGCAGGTATATTTTCAGATGCTCGCGAATATGTACAAAAATCACAGTATAAGACTCGATATATGCGGAACCGACGAATCCATATCTGAAATAACGGCCGAAATTTTATATAAATGCTACGCGGCTTTTTATAATTTGAGCAATATGGCGCTGTGCATTTCGGGTAATATCACGCCGGAGCAGGTTATAGAAACCGCCGATAAAATATTAAAGAAATCAGAGCCCGTTATAATAGAGCGCTTTAAATATAACGAACCGGAAGGCGTGGTAAAAAGCGTTACTGAAAAAAAGCTTAAAGTTTCGAGACCGTTGTTCAATATCGGGCTTAAAGACTGCGAGACCGGACTTTACGGCAGGGATTTGGTGAAGAAATCAAGAGAAACCGGCATCCTGACAGAAATGCTTTTCGGCAGGGGAAGCGATTTCTATACGAGATTATATAATTCGGGAAAAATAAATAATAATTTCGGCGCGGGAAATATAACCGAACCCGAATACGGCTATATAGACCATAGCGGTGAAGCCGATAATCCGACTGAAATTTTAGAGGAGATTATAAAAGAATACGAGGATAAAATAACGAACGGTTTGAACAGAGACGATTTTGAACTTTGCAAACGCCAGTATTACGCATGGAGCATAACGGCGTTCGACAACACGAGCAGTATCGCCAATGCGTTTATCGGCAATTTATTTTTAGGCGCGGATATTCTCGACATACCGGAAATAATCGCGGAGATTAGCTTTGAAGACGTTGAGAACCGGCTTAAAAAAATATTCAGACGGGAGAATTTTATTCTCTCCGTCGTGAATCCGATATAAAAAATATAAAAATAAAATTATATAAAAATACGGGCGAGCTCGCCTGTATTTTTTTATTCGCGCATAAAAATTTATATTCGCGCAATATTAATATTAAAAATATATTTCCGGCGGTGATTAATATTAACGCGAACAGAAAAACAGATTTGATAAAATTAAATAAACCCGTTTATATAATTTCTTCCGCCGCCGTCGGCGGAGGAAAAGAAAAAGAAGGACCTCTCGGGGAATATTTCGACATAACGGACAGGGACGTAAAATTCGGGACGAAAACTTTTGAGGCGGGCGAAAGCGAAATGCAGAGAGTGGCGTTAAATACGGCGTTGAAAAAAGCGAAAACCCATCATAAAGAACTTGAAGCCATATTAGCCGGGGATTTATTAAACCAGTGCGTAAGCTCGACTTACGGGCTTATCGAGTTCGGCGCGCCGTTTATCGGGCTTTTCGGCGCGTGCTCGACGATGGCCGAATGTCTCGCTCTGGGTTCTCTGCTTATCGACGGAGGGCATTTCCGCAAAGTCGGAGCGGTGACTTCGTCTCATTTCTGCGCGGCCGAGCGTCAGTTCAGGTTTCCCCTCGAATACGGAGGACAAAGGGCGCCGACCGCTCAATGGACGGTTACGGGGTCGGGCGCGGTTATATTAGGCGGCGCGGATTCAAGCGGTAATTCGCCGAAAATAACTGAAGTGATGTTCGGCAGAATGATTGACAAAGGCATAACGGACATACAGAATATGGGAGCGGCGATGGCTCCCGCCGCAGTTGATACTATATTAAAATATTTTCGCGAGACAGACGCGAATCCCGCCGATTTCGATATTATCGCGACCGGGGATTTGGGAATCGAAGGCAAAAGAATCACCGAGAATTTATTGCTGTCCGAGGGCTGCGACATACGCGAAAAATATAACGACTGCGGACTGATGATTTACGACTGCGAGAAACAGGACGCGCACGCGGGAGGTTCGGGCTGCGGCTGTTCGGCGAGCGTATTATGCGGGTATTTCATGCGTAAATTTATGCTTGGGGAATATAAAAATATACTGCTGGTCTGCACGGGAGCGTTAATGAGTCCGGGCAGCGTAATGCAGGGTAATTCTATTCCTGGAATAGCGCATCTGGTCAGAATCGAAAAATAGAGCGTATCGGTTTTAAAGTTTTGGGGAGATAATAAAAGAGAATGAATATATTTATCGATTTTTTAAAAGTGTTTGTATGCGGCGGGCTTTTATGCGTAATCGCGCAGATTATAATAGACAAGACTAAATTCACTCCGGCAAGAATACTTGTGGGATTCGTCGTCTCGGGGGTTGTCCTGACAGCTTTCGGATTATACGAACCGTTCGTTGATTTTGCGAAGAGCGGGGCGACGGTGCCGTTGTCGGGATTCGGTTACGCTCTTGCAAAAGGCGTGCAGAGAGCGGTCGCGGAGAAAGGCCTGCTCGGGATATTGACGGGAGGACTGGCGGCGACTGCGGCGGGTATTTCGGCCGTGATATTATTCGCGGGTTCGTTCGCTCTGATATTCAGCAGCAAAGAAAAATAAAAAAATATTTTTGCAGAAATTTTAAAAATACTCTTGACAAACGTAAATTTATGTGATATAATTATACTTGGCGATATGGGAAATCGCCAAGTGGCGGATAAGGCGGAAGATATAAAAGGCGGGAGCGGATCGAAATTGCTCCCGCCTTTGTTTTTGTCCTTTGCTTTATTTTGTCACACATAAAATTAATTTTATCGTTTATAATAATTCTCATAAGTCAGATTTACGGATTTATAATTTATTTAAATTAAAACTAAAATAACAGGAGAATTTTTTATGAACAGCACAGCGAACAATACTGATAAAACGTCCGCGCTTCCCATGAACGCGCTCAACGAAATCCCGTCTCCCCGCGGCGACGCGCAGCATATTACCGCGCTCGTTAAAAAAAGCGGACGGGTAACGGGATATAAACTGTCCGGCGGAAATATAATAAATAAAGCCGACGCGGTTAGTTTGGCGAGACAGGGAGGAATTTCCGGAGTGGGAATCTCGAACCGCAAAGGCGGCGAATATTTGAAATCGCTTCCCGACGGAACTGAAAATAATAACCTAAGCAATCTCCCGACGGTAACGGGTTAAATTAAAATAATAAAAAAACTGCGGGCGGGGTAAAAACCCCGCCCCTGCGTTTATGATATATTTTCGCAAAATATCTGAATATCTAATTAAAAACCTCGTTGAATACTTTTATATACGCGAGAAAATCGCCGTATGAACATTCGGGCGGTATACGGTGGTCGGGTATCGGCAGATAACCCCCTTCGTCGACGGCGGGTTTGAGCGCGAGCAGATGTCTGCGGACCGCGTCCTCGCCCAGCGGTATTATATTCTTGTCGACGCCGCCGAACATATTAAGCTGCGAACCGAATTTTTTCCTGAGTTCAACCGGGTTCGCTCCCCATGTCCCGACTTCAACCGGGAACATAATATCAAACCCCGAATCTATCCACGGCCGTATAAGTTTATCCGTGTCCCCGTCGCTGTCCATCAGTATCAGCGGAATCCCGTTTTGTTTATAAAATCCTATCAGTTTCCTGTAATACGGGTCAAATATGCTCTTGTAAATAGCAGGCGAAAACAACGGCCCTGTTTTACAGCAGCAATCCTCAAAAAAATACGCGAAGTCAAATTTAACTTTTTCCAGTACGGGCCTGTGTACGTCTATAAAATAATCCGTCATATACGCGACGATTTCTTCAAACAATTCAGGGTCGTCGTACATCAGATACGAAATATTTTCAACGCCCAGCCAATTCCTTAACCAACTGTAAAGACTTCCGCCCATTAAAGGCAAAACCCTGTCTTTCGCGGCTAAAATTTCAGCCTTCCGTTCCCAGTCCGCGCTCTGTCTTCTCGGGTCGGAGGCGTCGAGAAACTCTTTGAAGCGTTCCCACGACTCTTTCGAGGGTTCAAGCGAGTGCTTTATCGTATGCGCGATACTCGAGCCTCTCTTGCTGTTTTTTGAGATTTCCCCCAATGAATTTTGAACAACGACATAATCGTCGGTTTCTTCCAGAACTGTGTGAGGAAAACTGCCTAACGGATTTATATTTACCAGTCCGTGGCAATTCCATAATCCCGCTTCCCAGTCGGGGTCCATGCCGGGAATATCGTTTATGTTTTCTAACCCTTCGCTTTTCCAGCGCTCCGCGGTTTCTGTCCAGTAACCGAAATAGAACACCGGTATCCTGTCGGGTTTTTCCCTGCGGAAAATCGCCTGGAATCTTTCGCTTTGATTCATTTTTTTCATTTTGCATTTCCCCATAATAATTTTAAATTATTTATCCGTCAATCCCCTCGAACGCCTCCAATACCTGTTCTATTCTTCTTTCCGCCCTCGTCATGTTTCTTTCGACTCCGGAAACAAAATTCGTTCTTCCATCCCTTAAATTATCGAAAAACACATACGTTACTATCCAGTCGCCGTAAACATAGTCGAAATCATATATAGTTCCGTTGAAAATTATATCGAGCATTTTCTCCGATTCGTCGTCTCTCGTCATTTTTGTCTTGAGCGCGACGTCATAATATGCGGGGCGCACCGTTTTATACGATTCATACGAAAGGGTCTCTATTATAAGTCCGACTTTTTCTTTTTCCTCGACCATTTGCGGCACCGCCATCAGGCTTGAATGGGCGTCGATAAAATTATGATAATCCTGCTGCTGCGCGTTGAGCTTCGGATACGGGATAATGCCGAAATCCACTTCCATTGAGCGAAGCTGTGATATACTTCCTATCTGCGTTCCCAGGAATAATCCGTTGTTGCTTGCAAACATCGGGATAATATCTTCGTTTATCCACCAGTTAAATCTGTATGTTCCGGGGTCGAGCGTCATTTCGGACGCTTTAGAAAACGTTTCGGTCGACCTTTCGGTTATAAGCTCGTAATACGGAACATTGTTTTCGTCTTTTTTCATTATTCTGTTGCCACCCGCGAAAAACCAGTTCAAATATCCTCCGCCTTCTATAAATCCGTAGAAATCGTTTATTGTCCGCAGACCGTCGTTGTCGAGGTCAATATACATGCCTTTGTATATCGAATACATTTTATCGAAAGTCCATTGGCCCGATTCTACAAGTTCATATAAATCTTCAACCTGATAATTTTGATGATGCAGTTTGTTAAAAAGAATACAGTAGGCGTTGTCATATGAGCTTATGCTTAAATCGCTCATCGCCAGAAAAGCTTTTCTGCCTATTGAAAGCTGCGTCGTAACTTCCTGATTCCACCACGGGTTCGTCAGGTCGATATACGGAATATCATACCAGTTGCTGTAATACCCCGCCGTCGTAGAAGTGCCGAGATAGATTTCATGACCGACAAGCAAATCGTAGTTGTCTTCGCCCGCCATGTGCGCTCTTTCGACATAGCGTATCGGTCCCCATTCGCCTTCTCCCGTAAGTTCAGGCAGGGTCATCAGGGTTATTTTGATATTCAGCCGGTCTTCGACCTCGGAGTTTCTTTTATAGACCGCGTCGTTAATCGTATCGCCCGTTTCCTGTTCGGCGATTATATCCCTCGAATGTACGGGATAGGAATGCCAGTCGTCGCCTCTCGATATAACTTTAAAAACATAACCCTCGAGGTCTTCTGCCGGCAAGCCGTGTTCAGGGGTTTCGTCAACGATTTCCTCGCCGGCTTCGGGCGTTAAATCCGCCGCCGCTTCGTTTGATTCGGGTGTGTTTAACCCGTCCTGGCTTTGCGGTTCGTCACCGCATGAAAATAAAATAACGGTGAGGGAAATAAAAACAGCCGCCAAAATAAATTTTACTCTTTTCATAAATAATTTGCAACTCCTATCAATCATAATCAACGCAAAAAATATATTTTATAAATAAATTATATAAACCAATTATTAATGATATATAATCAATACATGAATAATTTTCCCTTTTACGGTGAATTTTTTTAAATCTATTGCATTTATGTTTTTTTTGTGATATAATAGCAAATAAAAAAGGCGGTTTATATTTTTTATGGTTATAACGGGAAAATATTTCGATATGGTTAAAGAACATATCGGGCAGATGAATTATCCGGCGTCGTTTTTGTCGGATAAATATTCGGACGTAAAACAATGGCAGGAAGAGGCGCGCGCCGAAGTACGCAAGCTTTTGAATTATAATCCGCCCGAAACGCCGCTGGATACTGCAATTCACGACGAATACATAAAAGACGGGCTCGTTTATCAGCATATAAGCTACGCGCAGCCTTACGGTCCGCGGACTGAAGGTATACTTATGCGTCCAGAAAATATTCAGGGTAAGCTGCCCGGCTTTATAGCTCTGCACGACCACGGGGCTTATAAATATTACGGGAAAGAGAAAATCACCCTGCCGAAAAACTCCCCCGAATGTATGAGGGAATACCGTGATATGTATTACGGAGGGAGAGCGTGGGCTTCCGAACTCGCCGCGAGAGGGTATATAGTTTTCGTACCCGATTTGTTTCTGTGGGGTTCGCGTAAAATACGTCCGGAAGATATTCCGCCGCAGTATTTGCAGCAATGGCAGAGCGGACTCGACTGTCCGGAGGGGAGCGAAGAATATATAGACGCTTATAATAAATACGCAAGTTACGCCGAATCTGACATAGCCAAGACGTTTATAAAAGCCGGCATGAGTTGGGCGGGTATAGTTATATATGAAGATATGCGCGCTATGGATTTTTTGCTTACGCAGCCCTATGTAGACTCCGAAAATATCGGCTGCGCGGGATTATCGGGGGGAGGTCTCCGAACTGTTTTGCTGTCGGCAATGGACGAGCGCATAAAATGCAGCTGCTGCGTCGGGTTTATGTCGACGTCCGCGGAGCTCGCGCTCTATAAAGTTTATACGCATACCTGGATGCTTTATATACCCGGGCTTACGAATCTTATGGATTTCGCGGATTTATATTCTATGCATGGCGTAAAGCCCGCTATGGTTCTGTACGATACCGACGACCCGTTATATACGGCGAAAGGCCAGGAAGAAGCGGACGGACGTTTGAAACGGATATATGAGAAAATGGGTTCGCCCGAACTCTACAGCGGGCATTTTTTCCCGGGCCCTCATAAATTTGACAGGGAAATGCAGGACACGGCGTTTAGATTTTTTGACAAATGGCTTAAATAAAGCCGTATTGTTGTATTTTTAATTTTAAATATATAATAAAAAAAGGAGTAGGAACAAGATGAAAATCAAAAGAAAAACGGCGCTTCTTCTCACAGTTTTACTGGCGTTTATACTGATATCCTGTTCAAGCGGAAACGACGCGGACAACGGCGGTTCAGGAGGCGGCGCGGACGCAGATTCAAACGCAAACGGACCGGTTCAGGAATCCGGCGAAGCTTCTCCGGAAAACCCGGCGGAGGAAATAAAAGACTCTCTTCCCGAGGCGGATTACGGGGGATATGATTTCAGGATATATATGCGCGATACCGCGCAGACAAACAAAGATTTCTATATCGAGAGTCAAACGGGAGACCAGTTGGACGACGCCCTGTACAAACGCAACAAAGATATCGAGGAAAGGTTCAATATAAATTTAAAGTTTTATTTTTATCCCTATGACGACTGGTCGGTTTCTACTCTGTCGAGAATAATAAAATCGGAAGACGACGGGTTCGATATGGGCGCGATACATACCGCTACGGTATTTACGATGGCCGCGGATAATCTTCTGCTGGACTGGCGCGAAAATATGCCGTACATAGATTTCGGCGCGCCGTGGTGGCCCGACGATATTATTGACAACTTGTCTATCTTTAATAAGCTTTACAGCGGAACGGGCGATATAACGTATTTGTATCTCGATTATACCGCCTGCATACTGTTCAATAAAGAAATGTTCAAGGAGCGCGGTCTCGACTATCCGTACGCCGACGTTTCGAACGGCAAATGGACGCTTGACAGCTTTATGTCGACGGTAAGGCAGGGTACGCTGGATTTAAACGGCGACGGCGCGATAACTCCGGACGCGGACAGACTTGGGCTGAGTATCTATAACGGATGGAGCTATCCGGTCGAAGTATTTTACTGCGGGGGAGACAGGGTTATATCGATAAATAACGACGGTTTTCCCGAATTAACTATGTATAACGAACGCACCGTGCAAATATACGAAAAGTTTATGGATATGGTAAACGGCGACGCCGCGCATATAAACGAGCTTAACTCCGCTATTGATTTATTCAGGGACGAACGCGCGCTGTTCAGTAATAATTCTCTGGAAATAGTTACAGAATATCGTATTCTGGATTTTGAATTCGGAATTTTACCGCTGCCGAAATACGACGAAAACACCCCTAAATATTACGCGCCGCTCAATCAGAACACCACTTCTATAATAGCGCCCGTTACGGCTTCGAACACCGAAAGGACGAGTATGATAATCGAGGCGTTCGCCGCCGAAGGCTATCGTTCGATTACGCCGACATACTATGACATAAGCCTTAAAACGAAACAGGCGAGAGACGACGAATCTCTGGAGATGCTGGATTATATAAGAGACGGGATAATATGCGATTACGGTCAGGTCGACGTCACTTTAGTCGGCGACGGTCTGAATAATTTCGGGGCGCAGCTCGTGGGGTTTCAGTATTCCGAAATCAACAACCCGAGTTTTACGCTGCTATATGAGAGGAATAAAGAAATAGTTGAAAACAACATAGCGAGACTTAAAGAAAAATACGGGTATTAAAACAAATATGCAAGCGAAATAAACCTTTATTGTAGGGGGGGGCGGCCATTGGCCGCCCGCTATATTTTGATTTCGCAGGAAGTCTATTCAAAATTCGGCAGATAACCTCCCAAATCTTTTAATTTTTTCTGCAGGATTTTTATATCAAAACCCCTGATATGCGTGTTTTTTTCAACTGCGGTATCCGCCGCCGCTCCGGCCGCCTGACCCGTGATATAACATCCCGGCATCACTCTTATCGAACCCTGTATATATCTGTCGCAGCTTACGCATCTGCCCGCGACCAATATATTATCCAAGCCTTTCGGCGTTAAAATTCTGTAGGGTACGCCGTAGCTTTCGCCGTTCCCGTATCTTAAATTCTTAAATTCGTCCGCGAATATTCTATAGTTTTCTTCGTTCGGGTTCGACGCGTGTATATCGACGGGATAAGAATACCTGCCGATTTCGTCGTCAAAAACCGCCCTCGATTTAAAATCCTCTAAATTTAATATATAATCTCCGGTTATTCTGCGCGTTTCGCGTATACCCATCAGCGCTCCAGTCGAAACCAGCGACATATTTTCAAATCCTTCGAGATAATTTTTATAATAGATTTCATACTCTTTCAGCTTTTTACGCTGCCGTATAAACGCTTCTGTCAGCGACGCTTCGTCTGATCCGTCCACTCCGAACGCATGGCCGATATTTCCTCCGCCCGTCTGCTCGCCTATTTTAAACATACCCGGCAGGTGCCTGTCTTTATCTGTGAAAATATTATCTTCAAAAGCCTTTTCGAGTTCTCTTTCCTGAAGCTCGTAACGAACTTTACTCCAGTCTATTCCCGTCCATACGCTGCACAGCGTGCCCGGCATCATACTGCCGTTTTCATCGCCTTTTTTATAATCCGCTCCCGCCATTACCGCGAGGTCTCCGTCGCCCGTGCCGTCGATAAATATTTTCGCGTTTACCCCG
The DNA here is from genome assembly GCA_009777355.1 of Oscillospiraceae bacterium. Taxonomy (GTDB): domain Bacteria; phylum Bacillota; class Clostridia; order Oscillospirales; family WRJC01; genus WRJC01. The sequence continues at coordinate 15,815 of WRMA01000033.1, forward strand.
AATATCCCGCTTTTTGAAGCGAGTACGGCCGTTTTCGCGTAAGTCCCGTCGGTAATTACGTCGATTAACTGCGTAAAATAAGTAAACTCGACGCCGGATTCCGTCATCATGTCCTCGTAAATTTCTTTTAATACTTCAGCTTTTATATTATTGCCGATTTTCCCGAGCTCCTGATTTTTATCGTGGATTTCCCTGCCGATTCCTCCCGCGAGAAAATTCTCGCCGTCCGTGAACTGCATAAAAGCGGGGATTCCGCCCGCCGTTCCCATACCTCCGAGACACCCCGCGGATTCCGCGAGAAAAACTTTATTCCCGAGTCTTGCCGCGGTGACCGCGGCGGCCGTTCCCGCCGGTCCGCCCCCCGCGATAAATATATCCGCGCTGCGGCGTATCGGTATTTCTCTGCTGTAGTTAATTTTTGACATAATCTCTCTCCCGTATTTTTATAAATGTTAATATTCAAAACCGGCGCAGGATTAAATTCCCGCGCCTTTTTTGCCGTATTACTATAATATTATATTTTTATATTTTCTACGCGGTTTTGCCGCTCTCCTGAATCGCCACGGCGACGGCGACCGTCGCGCCGACCATCGGATTGTTTCCCATGCCGATAAGACCCATCATTTCAACGTGCGCCGGAACCGACGACGAACCCGCGAACTGCGCGTCCCCGTGCATACGTCCCATAGAATCGGTCAAGCCGTAAGAAGCCGGACCCGCCGCCATATTATCCGGGTGGAGCGTTCTTCCCGTTCCTCCTCCCGAAGCGACGGAAAAATACTTTTTATTACTCTCAACGGCCCATTTTTTATATGTCCCCGCAACTAAATGCTGGAATCTCGTCGGATTCGTGGAGTTCCCCGTAATCGAAACGTCCACGGCTTCATGCTTCATAACGGCGACTCCCTCAAGAACGTCGTTCGCCCCGTAAACCCTCACTTTTGCTTTTGTTCCCGAAGAAAACGCTTTTTCACCGGCTATTTTCAGTTCGTCAGTATAAAAGTCATAGTCTGTATCGACAAAAGTAAACCCGTTTACCCTCGATATAATATACGCCGCGTCTTTACCCAGACCGTTTAATATAACCTGCAAAGGCTCTTGTCTGACTATATTCGCAGTTTTCGCAATGCCTATAGCGCCCTCTGCCGCCGCGAAAGACTCGTGACCCGCAAGAAAGCAAAAGCATTTCGTTTCTTCCCTTAACAGCATAGCCGCGAGATTCCCGTGACCTACGCCGACGTTACGGCTCTCGGCGACCGAACCCGGAATACAAAACGCCTGCAGTCCGAGACCTATTGCCGCCGCCGCGTCCGCCGCGTTTATTTTACCCGATTTTAGCGCAATCGCGCAGCCCAGAGTATACGCCCAGACGGCGTTGTCAAACGCTATGGGCTGAACGCCCTTGACTATTTTTTCAACGTCGACGCCTTTATTAAGGGTATACTCCCTCACTTCTCCAAGCGAAGCGAACCCGTATTCTTTAAGACTTTCTTCGATTTTTTTTATTCTTCTTTCGTAACCCTCGAATTTTATTTCTGATATATTTGCCATAAAATTATTTATTCCTCCAATCATAAATTATCTCTCTGTTTATATCGTTTTTCTTTTGCTTACTTTTCTTTCTGGATGCCCCGCGCAGCGGCGTAAAAAGAAAAGTAAGTTATTCTATTCTTTTCTCGGGTCAATATATTTTACGGCGCCGTCTTCTTCGCCGTAGCGTCCGTACCGGCTTATATTCTTCTCATACGCTTCTTTCGGGTCGATTCCCGCTCTTACAGCGTCCATCATTTTGCCCAAATGCACAAACTTATATCCTATAATCTCGTCGTTAGCGTCAAGCGCGAGAGATAATATATAACCCTCGGCAATGTCCAGATATCTCACGCCTTTCGCTTTCGTCGCGAAAATAGTACCGACCTGCGAACGCAGACCCTTACCCAAATCCTCGAGCGACGCGCCAATAGGCAAGCCGCCTTCAGAAAACGCAGTCTGCGAACGCCCGTACGCGAGCTGCTTGAATATTTCCCGCATGGCGACGTTGATTGCGTCGCATACCAAATCTGTGTTCAACGCTTCAAGCAAAGTCTTACCCTGTAATATTTCAGCGGCCATAGCCGCCGAATGAGTCATACCCGAACAGCCCAGAGTTTCTACAAGGGCTTCTTCGATAACGCCGTTTTTGACGTTGAGCGTAAGCTTGCAGCAGCCTTGCTGCGGAGCGCACCAGCCCACCCCGTGGGATAAACCCGCCAAATCTTTGATTTCATACGCCTTGACCCATTTTCCCTCCTCGGGAATAGGCGCGGGACCGTGATTCGGTCCTCTTCCTACCGAACACATGCTTTCTACTTCGTGTGAAAATTCACTCATTAGTTTAAAACAACTCCTTTTTATATATTATTATAATTTAATTTTTATACTATTATCTCTCCTTCGGCGTTTCCCGACGCTCCGCAAGCGTTCGCCTCGTCCGTGTCTATATGCATAGACGGCATAAACGAGTCGTTCACGCGAACGACGACGTCGCCGAACACGGCCGTTCTGTCGTCGCTTTTAATTTTCACCTCGACGATTTGCTTGTCTTCTACTCCGAACTGTTCCGCATCGACCGTTCTCAAATGTATATGACGCTTCGCCGCGATAACACCCTCGGTTAAATCAACCTCGCCCGCGGGTCCCCTGAGTTTGCACGCGCCGCTTCCCGCGACGTCGCCCGACTCTCTAACCGGAGCGTTCACCCCGAGCGTTCTCGCGTCGGTCAGGGATATTTCAACCTGCGTCGACGGTCTTGGAGGACCGAGAATAATAACGCTCTTGATTTCTTTTTTCGGACCGATTACGTCGACTCTTTCGTCGCACGCGAACTGTCCGGGCTGGGATAATTCTCTCTTATAATTAAGCTTATACCCCTCGCCGAACAAAATATCGATGTCTTTTTCGCATAAATGCACGTGCCTCGCAGACGTTTCAACCATAACTTTGCTTACTTTACCCATTTTTTGTTAAATCTCCTTTATATTTTTATTTTAATTTATTATTAATTTTAACTCGCGAAATCAAAATCAGAGCTTTGCAAACATCATAACGAAAATCTTTCTCTTATCATTTTCGCGACAACGTCGGGAGCAAGATTTGTGTTATCTATTTTTACATAATTCTCAAAAGTAATTTCTCCGTCATTACTGACAAGACGATAGCCTGCGTCTTCGTTTAATATCAGCGACGTCGAAAACTCAATATTTCTTTTAGACGCTTTATTTCGCTGCCTATTTTCCGTTTTATTCCTCTCGAGTCTGATTTCTTGCGGCGCGACTAACTCCACATAGTAAATCTCTGATCCTTCACGTCTGAATATATCGACAAGCCGCTCTATATAATCCCAATTCGATTGCCGGTCGAACGCCCACATAAAAGTAAAAATCATGCCGTATAAATCAGTTTTGACAAACTCACTAAAAATAACCTCGCGTATGTGTTTACTGACTTCGCCGTTAAATCTGCCGAATATTTCTATAACCATTTCAATATCCATGTGACCGTGATAGAGCCGTAAATCCGTTATTTTCGCCAGTTCCTGACCAACCGTCATTTTACCGACAGCCCCCGCGCCTATTATTACTACTAATTTCATGTCACCACTCCCATTTTACGTCATATTTTTGTATATTTGCGTCCATAGTAATAAACGTCAAGTCTTCAGCAA
>WRMA01000034.1 GCA_009777355.1 Oscillospiraceae bacterium
TCTGTACCCGCCTCTTAAATTTTCGGGGATTGCTTTTGTCCCGTAATCAGAATAATTCTGATTTTTGCTGTCAAACGCATTATTAGACGCCAGATGCCACTTGCCGGCATAAGCCGTATCGTATCCCGCCGAACTAAGATATTTCGCGATTGTTTTCTCGTCCTGTTTTAATGCTCTGCCGTTTGTAAAGCACCCGGTCTGAGTCGCGAATTTTCCGGTCTGGATACACGCCCTTGCAGGGCCGCATACCGGCTGGGGAGTAAATGCGTACTCAAACTTCACGCCTTTTTCTGCGAGTTCGTCAAGATTCGGCGTTATATTTAAATCTTTCGCGTATTTGCCGTACGCGCCTATCGTATCGTGTCTCTGCTGGTCCGAAAAATAAAATATAATATTCGGACGTTTTTTATTTTTTGACATTTTTATTTAACCCCGTTTATAATTTAATTTAATTATATTATTCACATCGCAGAAAACTCTCGCTATTGCCGGGTCGAAATGTTTTCCCGATTCGTCCGCGATAATTTTTACGGATTCTTCATGACTAAAGGCTTTTTTATACGGACGTTCGGAAACGAGAGCGTCGTAAACGTCGATTACCGCCATTATCCGTCCGTGCAGAGGGATTTCAGTTTCTTTCAGTCCGTAGGGATAACCCGTTCCGTTCCAGCGTTCGTGATGATACGCGGCGAATAGCATCGCGTTCTGCAGAAATTCAGAATCTCCCGTTCTCCTGACCGCGTTTTCGATAATGACCTTTCCCTGAACCGCGTGCGTCTTCATTATTTCAAACTCTTCTTTCGTCAAAGGACCGGGCTTATTTAAAATACTGTCTGAAATCGCGATTTTACCGACGTCGTGCAGACGCGCGGACAGGATAACCGCTTCAAGATTCCAGTCTTTCATCTGGTCCGCGTACACTCCCCTATCCAGCATTGCGCCGATTAATATCTTTGCATATTCGGCCGTCCTGTCAACGTGTCCGCCCGTATTTTTATCCCTGCTTTCCACGATATCCGCCATCATATACACTATGCTGTTTTTCAGAAGCTCGAGCTCTTCCGTACGTTCGACGAGCTGAGAAGTTCTTTTCTTTATTAACTCGTCTATATCCAAATGATTTTTTATCCTGTTTATTAATACGGGCTTTGAGAAAGGCTTCGCGATAAAGTCCACGGCCCCGAGTTCGATTCCGGAGGCTTCGCTGGCATTGTCCGAAAGACCCGTCAGAAATATAACGGGTATATTAGAATATAAACCGTCGGCCTTTAATTTTTTCATAGCGTCGAATCCCGTTATTCCGGGCATTTCGATATCCAGCAAAATCAAATCCGGCTTATGCTTTTCCAGAATTTTAAACATTTGGGCCGCGGACGACGCCGCTATGACCCTGTAACGTTCGGACAGGGCGTCTTCGGCGACTGTAAGATTCGTTATATTATCGTCGACTATAAAAACAGTTTTTCTATTTTCCATGAACGATTTTCCCCCGTTAATTTTAATTGACCGAACGTATAATCCGGCGTTTCATAAAATCTTTCAGATGCGCGGCCATTTTCCCCCTGAGTATCTCGTCGTCGACCGGTTTGACTATATAATCGCATACGCCGCGGCTTATGGCCGTAAAAACAGTGTCGTTATCTCTTTCGGACGTTAAAAAGACAATGGGGGTTTCTTCGTGAACCGGTATTTTTCTTATTATATCGATAAGCCCGAAGCCGCTTATTTTCGGCATATGGCAGTCAATCAGGAACAAATCGGGAGTGGTCAGGCGTAAAACGTCTTCCATTTTTTCGGGATAAGGCAGGGTGTACACCCTGTATTTGCCGTTTAACGCATAATTCACGGATTTCAATATGCTCGGGGAATCGTCCACGGCGAGTATTACGGGTCTGTTTTCATGATGTTTTTCGGGTGAGAACTGATAATCGAGGCGTTCGAGAAGCTTCGCTTCCGAAACGGGCTTAAACAGAATATCGACCGCGCCGAGTTCCAGAGCTTTTACGGCGCTTGCCTTGTCCGTTCTTCCGGTCATAAAAATAACGGGTATCTCTTTGAACTTAATATCGTCTTTTAATTGCCTGATAATTTCATAGCCGTCCGCTTCCGGCATACTTATATCGAGCATTATTAAATCCGGCTTTACTCTCGTAAGAATCTCAAACAATATTTCGCCGGACTGCGCGGGATAGACCTCGTAATGTTTTTTCAGCCTGTCTTTTAGAGACAGGAGCATAAAGTGAACGTCGTCGACGCAGATAATCTTTTTCCTTACAGGTTCGTTACTCATTTCCGCCACCTCGCAAATTATATTAATATTATTATATTTTACCGTTTTTCTTTTGCTTACTTTTCTTTTTCCGCAAAAAGAAAAGTAAGTCGTTCGCCGACCCCCGCAAAATTCACCGAATCGACGTTTTCGCGCAGCCAGTCGGCAAGATTATTATCCGTTTCGGACTCGTAGACATACTTCTCTATTTCCGCCATCGCCGCGTCCGCGCCGTCCATATCGTACGTATTGCAGGCTTCAATCAATTTCAAAATCTCCTCTTCGCTTATACCGGATTTCAGTTGCTTTTGATTTTTGCCGGTATTTTTCAGAACGGACAGCATATCTTCTATTTCCGAAATCAGCTTTTTTAAATTAACGATAAAATCTCCGCCGTTTTCCTCTATATAATCCAAACCGCCGGATTTCGCGGATAATTCGAGCGCTTTCGCTGCGTCTGCAATCCCGTTCGCAAAAATATCGTAGCTCGCGCCCTTTATTCCGTGGACGGTTATTTCATAAATTTTCAAATCGCCGGGCTTTTCCAAATCCAGATTATCCAGTTTAGCGAGCATAGACCTGACGCTTGCCGCGTATGAACGCAGAATTTTATAATAAGTTTCCCTGTCTCCTTCATAGCGTTCAAGACCTCTCGCCAAATCTATCCCGTCTATTTCAACCTGATTTTTATACCCGTCCAGAAATTCCGTGATTTTCTCCGCGGTTTCGCCGTATTCCCCATGCATGACAAGCTCGGTTAAAAAATTCAGAACCTCCCGGGTTTCTTTTGAAACGCCTTTCTGTTTTATTTCTTCAAGTATTTCAAGCGCGCCTTTTCTGTTATAATCCCCGCACGTCCGCAATACGTCTGAAAGCCTATCCCGTAAATACGCGGCGTCTTCTTCTCCGGCGTCCGTCTCTTTGTACTGTTTCGACTTTATATCGTCTATTAAATTTGTCAGTCTCACGCAGAAATCCGGGGCGTAATCTTTTATAAACCCGGTATTTTTCTCATGACCCGCCGATTCCAGTTTTTGGGCAAAATCGCAAAGTTCGGTTTCGCCGATGAACGCCAGGGCGCTTTTTATTCCGTGGACGGCGACCGTAAATTCCCGTATTTTTTCATCGCCGCAGCTTTCGAGCGTCTCCCGCATTACCGAAACGGCTTTACCCGCGTCTACTATAAAAGACTCCGTAACAAGCGGCGACTGCGCGCTTTTATCTGTCCCGGCGCCCGCCTGCTTACCGCGGGCCGCTTCGAGGACTTCGGGCGGCTGCTTATCCCGTATCAATTTATTCAGAACGGAGTTAAGCCGCCTTATGTCTATCGGCTTTGAAATAAAATCGTTGAAGCCGCTGCTTAAAAACATATTCGCGGAACCGACCAGGGCGTTCGCCGTCAGCGCGACTACCGGCTCTTTGTATCCCAGATTTCTGATTTGCTTCGCCGCCTCGACCCCGTCCATTACCGGCATCATATGGTCCATAAATATAACGTCGTATATTTTCCCCGACTTAACTCTCTCAATCGCTTCGAGCCCGCTCATCGCAAAATCTATTTTCAAACCGTAAGGCTTCATCAAGCCTTCGGCGACGTACAGATTAGTCTCCACGTCGTCCACGATTAAAACGCTGCCGTAAGGCATATAATCCCGGACGACCTGATTTGAAACCCTGCCGCTGGACGTAAAGTTACGTTTTCTGTACTGCCTGAGGTTTTCGGCGAGTTCAGCCCCCAGTACGGCGCCGTCCTCTATGTCCTGCAGGAGTCTGACCGTGAATACCGAACCCTTTCCCGGTTCGCTGATAACGCTCACGCTGCCGCTCATTAAATTGAGCAGCTGACTCGTAATCGCCATACCCAGACCGGTTCCCTCGATTGTTTTGCCGTCCTCGCGGCTGAAACGCGAATATTCGTCGAAAAGTTTGTCTATCTGTTGTTTCGTCATGCCGATTCCGGTATCCTCGACGCTCAGGATAAGCTCGCCTTTCTTCGCGTTCGATTTGCAGTGCTCGAAAGCTCCCGATAAGACGATTTTCCCCGCGTCGGTATATTTAATCGCGTTCGACATCAGATTATTTAAAATCTGTTTTATTCTCAGTTCGTCGCCGATTAACTCCGCCGGGATTCGCTCGTCGATTTCAACCTCAAACTCCACCGGTTTATCTCCGAGACGCATTATGTTAAGCTGTATCGAATCGTTTATCAAACTCGCGATATTATATTTCGCGGGCATAATATCCAGTTTGCCCGCTTCTATTTTGGAAAAGTCAAGTATATCGTTGATTATTCCGAGAAGGAGACCGCACGAATTATATATTCTCCCCAGCCCGTCCTTTGCCTGTTCGGGAAGGGTATTGTCCTGCATTAAAATCTCGGTTATTCCCCAAATCGCGTTCATCGGAGTTCTTATTTCGTGGCTCATGTTCGCCAAAAACGCCGATTTCGCCTTACTGCTCTCTTCGGCTTCGGCAAGCTGACCCGCCTCTTTTTCGATTTGTTTTTTACGGTCTATGTCCATTATCGCTCCCGCGACCCTGACGGGAACTCCGTCTTTATCCCTGCTTGTCGTTCCCAGCGCGTGAAAATATCTGTATTCCCCGTCTTTTAATCTTAACCTGTACTCGACGTTGAACGGCGTGTTTCCCGTATAATCGTTCATGTGGGCCGCGAACGCTTTAAGCGCCCTTTCTTTGTCGTCGGGATGAAGCCTATCGCTCCAGCTGTGAAGAACGTCCGGAAAATCGTTCTCGTTCGTAAATCCCAGCATATTTCTGAACTCCTGCGACCAAACGAACCTGTTATTCGGGTTTATCGGGTCTTTGCTTACGACGTCCATATCCCAGAGGGCGATATTAAGCGCGTCGTTCGCGAGCTTATATTTCATGACGTCGTATTCGTATGTACGGAACTGTTCTATAAGTTTCACCTGATTTAGAACCCTCAGTTTAACCAGAGCGGGAGAAAAAGGCTTTATTAAATAGTCCGACGCTCCCAGAGTCAGACCCTTTTCCTCGTCTCCCGCGTCGCCGAGACCCGTCGTAAAGATAACGGGTATATTTTTCGTCTTTTCCGATTCTTTAAGCGCGGCGAGGACGCCGTACCCGTCCATATCCGGCATAATAATATCCAGCATAATAATATCGGGAAGATATTTATTCGCGGCGTCGAGCGCGGATTCGCCGTTTTTCGCCGCATAGACTATATAGTCCGAGATTAATATATGGGTCAGGGCCATAATATTGGAATTTTCGTCGTCGACCACGAGTATGCTGTGTTTTTTTGCTTCAATCATGTTTCGCGCCTCCTTTTATAATTTATATAACTATAATTTATATAACGCCCCGGTAGGACACGCCTCCGCGCACTTGCCGCAGGTTTTGCAGGCGAATCCGCTCAAAGCCGCGAAGTCCGGATTTACGACGGTATGGAATCCCCTGTTCGTCAGACCGAGCAGCGTTCCGTCTCCGTCTTTTGATTTTATTAATTTTGATTGGCGCCCCCCGCATATGCGGACGCACAGACCGCACAGAATACATTTGCCCGGGTCGTGAAGAATAGCGTCCTGAATATATTTCTTAATATTTTTATTTAATTCTCCTTTAAAATTATCCGGCCGCGCCTTATATTTATTCGCATAGTCTATTAATTTACATTCGGAACGGTTAAAAGCGCCGCAGCCGCATTCAAGACATCTTGACGCTTCTCTTTTCGCCTCTTCTTCCGTGAAAATTTTATCGATTTCGAGGAAATCCCCGCGGCGTTCGTCCGGTTCGCGGCGATTTGTTTTAACTCTCGGGGATTTTTCTTTTTCCGAGAAATCTTCCGGCGTTTTTTCTGATTTTAATATTATCTCCTTATTTTCCGGAACGTCCGGTAGTTTGCCGTCCGTTAAATACAAATTTATTATCCCGGCGGCTTTTTTTGCCTCGCCGATTGCCGAAACCGCAATGTCCGCGCCGTTATTCGTCGCGTCGCCGATTGCGAAAACTCCGTCTAAATTCGTCGCGAAATTATTTTCGTCCGCGATAATCGTACCCCATTTCGTTCTCTCTATTTCTTCAAAACCTTCGGCGTTCAATTTCTGCCCTATTGCGACGATAACAGTATCGGCTTCGAGTATTTCTTCTTTTCCGGGAATTTCGACCGGTTTTCTCCTTCCGGAAGAATCGGGTTCGCCGAGTTCCATTATTTGCAGTCTTACCGCCTTTATTTTATTTTCTTCGCTTATAATTTCTATTGGATTCGTCAGGTTCTTAAAGATTACGCCTTCTTCCTCGGCTTCTGATATCTCGATTTTTTCGGCGGGCATTTCGTTTTTCGTTCTTCTGTAAATATTATAGACGGAATCCGCGCCAAGGCGCAGCGCGGTTCTGCAGGCGTCCATCGCCGTGTTCCCCCCGCCTACGACGGCTATTTTTTTGCCGGTTAAATCTATATTGCTAAAATTAATATCTCTCAGAAAATCAATGCCGCCGATCACTTCCTCAAGTTCTTCTCCCGGGCAGCCGAGGCCCATGCTCGACCACGCTCCGGCGGCTATTATAACCGCGTCGTAATTACTGCGAAGCTCGCCGAGAGTTATATCGCGGCCTATTTTTATATTGTTATGAAATTTAACTCCTGTATTTTCTATATTATCGATTTCTTTCTGAAGTATTTTTTTAGGCAGCCTGTATTCGGGTATGCCGTAGCGCAGCATACCGCCCATTTGCGGCATAGCGTCGTAGACGCTTACTTCGCGGCCGTAAAGCCTGAGAAAATACGCCGCGCTCAAACCTCCGGGGCCTCCGCCGATTACCGCGACTTTTTTGCCGCTTTCGATAATATCAGGGATAATATTATCATCATAATCGGCGGCGAAGCGTTTTAGCGCGCAGACGGCCAGAGGCTCTTCGACGAGCTCGCGTCTGCAGGCCTCTTCGCAGGGGTGGGGGCAGACTCTGCCGACGGACGCGGGCAGGGGAATTTTATCTTTGATTAATCCGAGAGCTTTTGAGTATTCTCCCCCGGCTATTAATTTTATATAGCCCTGGCAGTCCGTTTCCGCCGGACACTTCAGGGCGCAGGGAGCGCGGCAGTCGCCGTCGTGGTCGCTTAATAAAAGTTCAAGCGTTATTTTCCGGCTTTTTAAAATACGTTCAGTGTTTGTTTTAATAACCATGCCGTCTGAAGCGGGAGAGGCGCAGGCGCGGAAAAGTCTCGGACTTCCCTCAACTTCGACGACGCAGATTCCGCACGAGCCGTATATTTCGACTCTGTCGTCGTGGCACAGGGTCGGGATTTCTATGCCGTTTTCGAGAGCGATATTTAAAATCGTCTGACCTTCGAAGCCGATTACCTCGTTTCCGTTTATGTTCAATTTTATTTGTTTCATAATTTATTAATCCCTAATATTTTTTACTGTTATAACTATTATATCAATATTATAACTGTCATTTATTAAAATTTCAAAAATATTATATTAAAACTATTTACAAAATTTAAATTATATGTTACAATACAGAGATAAAGAAGTATAAAAACACCGCTTATTTTTTATATAATAATTACAGGGAGATTAAAAATTTTATGAAAATCAGTATAACTCTGACAGAAAAACCTAAAGAAAAGCCCGACCAGAATAACCTTGGGTTCGGGCAGTATTTTACGGACCATATGTTTTTGCTTAATTACGCCAAAGACAAAGGCTGGCATGAGCCGAGAATCGAGCCTTATTCGCCGCTCTCTCTCGACCCCGCGTCAATGGTCCTGCATTACGGACAGGAGGTGTTCGAGGGATTAAAGGCTTATAAAAACTCAAACGGAGACATACGGCTCTTCCGTTCGATAGATAATATAAGGCGTTTCAACAGTTCGAACGAGAGACTGTCTATTCCCGCCATTGACGAAGATTTATTTACTGATGCTTTGAATCAACTTGTCTTAACCGATAAAGACTGGATTCCCGAACTGCCCGGCACTTCGCTTTATATACGCCCGTTTTTGATTGCGACCGACCCGTTTCTGGGAGTAAGAGGCTCCGAGAGTTTTTTATTTGTTATTATTTTATCTCCCGTCGGAGCGTATTACGCAAGCGGTATGAGCCCGACGAAAATACTCGCGGAGGACGAGGACGTACGCGCAGTCCGTGGGGGAGTCGGCTATGCGAAAACCGGGGCGAACTACGCCGCGACTATCAGGGCGCAGGAACGCGCGAAAAAGAAAGGCTTCGCGCAGATTTTGTGGATTGACGCGATTGAGCGTAAATATATAGAGGAAGTCGGAACTTCCAACGCCTTTGTCATGATTGACGGCGTTGTTATAACTCCGCCGCTCGGCGGCAGCATACTTCCGGGCATAACCCGCGACAGCTGCATAAAAATATTAAAGTCATGGGATATTCCCGTTGAGGAAAGGCAGATTTCGATAGACGAAATAATCGCCGCGTCTGATAATAACAAGCTTGACGAGATGTTCTCTTCGGGAACCGCCGCCGTAGTATCTCCGGTCGGGGAGCTTACTTACCGCGACAGAACGATAATAATACGGGAAAACACGGTCGGTCCGATTTCTCAAAGGCTTTACGATACCCTGACCGGAATACAGTGGGGAGAAATCCCGGATAGTTTCAACTGGACGACAAAAGTCAATTAATAATTTTAATTTTAAATAAAGAGAGGACGAAGCGTATTTATTTATGAAATTATGGGGAGGACGTTTTTCGGGCCGGACGCAGCTTAACGAAGCCGCCGACAGGTTCAATTCTTCTTTGGTTTTTGACAAAAGATTATATAAACAGGATATAACGGGCAGTATCGCCCACGCGGAAATGCTTAAAAAGCAGAATATTATATCAGATACAGAGGCTGATAAAATTACGGAATCGCTGAAAGAAATTTTAACGGATATCGAAAGCGGCGTTTTGGTAATCGATATTGACAATAACGCCGAGGATATACATTCTTTTGTCGAAGCTGAACTGGTTTCGCGGATAGGAGACGCGGGAAAGCGTCTGCATACCGGCAGAAGCAGAAACGACCAGATAGCTCTCGATATGCGTATGTATGTGAAATCCGATATTGATTATATAAACTCTCTGATTATTGATTTGCTTGAAATATTATTAAGTTCCGCCAAACGTCACACAAAGACGATTATGCCCGGTTTTACGCATTTGCAGAAAGCCCAGCCGGTAACTCTCGCGCATTATATCATGGCGTATGCGGAGATGTTTAAGCGCGATTTAGGCAGACTCCGCGGCTGCCGGAAGCGTACCGACGAGATGCCTCTCGGTTCGGGCGCGCTCGCTTCGACGGTATATCCTCTCGACAGGGATTTTGTAAGGGAAAAGCTCGGGTTCGCGAAAATAACGGCGAACAGTCTCGACGCCGTTTCGGACAGGGATTTCTGCGTTGAATTTTTATCCTGCCTGTCTGTCGTCATGATGCATTTGAGCAGATTCTGCGAAGAGTTGATTTTATGGTCTTCGCAGGAATTTGCGTTTATAGAAATATCGGACGCTTACTCTACGGGCTCTTCGATTATGCCGCAGAAAAAAAATCCGGATATGGCTGAATTAATCAGGGGTAAAACGGGCCGCGTCTACGGAGATTTAACCGGGATTTTAACCGTTATGAAATCGCTGCCGCTTGCATACAACAAAGATATGCAGGAGGATAAAGAGTTTGTTTTTGACGCATCAGATACTGTCAAAGATTGTCTTGTTATATTTGCGGGTATGTTTGAAAGCATAAAATTCAATACCGGTAATTTATATAAAAGCGCTTTGGGAGGATATACGAACGCGACCGACGCGGCCGACTGGCTCGTAAATAAAAAAGGTGTTCCGTTCAGGGAAGCGCACGAGATAACCGGCAGGCTTGTTTTGTACGCCATAGAGAAAAACTCCGCTCTCAACGATTTAACTATCAGCGAATTTAAATCTGTTTCAGATGTTTTTGACGAAACTGTTTTCGGCGCGATTTCCGTTGAAGCCGGAGTCAATTCGAGAGATTTGCCGGGTGGACCGGCCGAGGCCGCCGTACTTTCGGCAATCGAAGAAACAGAGAAGTTTTTAAAAGATTTAAGACAAGACTTTCTCGAGAGCGAACGCTAATTTAAGACATTCGTCCATGTCGCCGTAATCCGCGGCGCAGGACGGCGAGTGAATATACCGGGTTGGCAGGCTTACCGCGAGAACCTCCGCGCCGCCGCCCGATTTCTGGAACGCTCCCGAATCGTTTCCGCCCGTTACCGACTGTTTAATCTGCGTTCTTATATTATTTTTGTCCGCCGTTTCAAGGGCGAGATTCACCAATCTTTTATTATAGACCGCCGAATTGTCCATAATCGAGATAACCGCGCCCTTGCCGAGCGAACAAATTTTATTCTTTTGATTTTTATTATATATATCCCCCGCCGTCGTAGCTTCTAATATTACGGCAATACCGGCGTTTATTATATTCGCCGCCGTTTTCGCTCCTCGCAATCCGATTTCCTCGCATACGGTAAACGCGAAATACGAATCGTAAGATAATTCTGACCTGAGCATTTGTATTAAAACGCAGCACCCGAACCTGTCGTCGAGCGCCTTGCATTTTATTTTATTCTGTCCGAACTCCGAAAAATCAGATTTGAAAACCGCAAATTCCCCTATTTCCACAGCTTTTTCAGCTTTATCAGCTTTTTCTTTTTCCGGAGAATCTTCTCCGGAGTTTTTTATTATCCCAATATCAAGATAAATATCTTCGGCGGGAATTATTTTTCCGCGCTCTTCTTTTTTTATTAAATGCACGGGTTTGCCGCCGAAAACCGCGGGAAGCCGTTTCCCGCCTATAAGCGCGCGCTTACCCAAAATAACCGAGCTTTCGATTCCTCCCAGATTTTTGAATTTAAGATAGCCTCCGTCAAAAACGTCGGTAATCATAAACCCCACTTCGTCCATGTGAGCTGAAAAAAGACGCTTTTTCCCCGGAGTTTCCAGACCTTTTTTAAATGCGATTAAATTGCCGGTTTTGTCCGTATAATAATCGTCCGCGAAATCTTTTATTTCCGAGATTATTATATCTCTTACTTCGTCCTCGTTTCCGGAAGGCCCGAACGCGAGACATAATCTTTTTAATAAATCTTTATTTATTTTCATTTTATTTTAACACCTCTGAATTTTCTATAATCGCTCCGGCAAGTTCGATTGCCTTTTCGATATCGTCAAGCGAACAGACTTCGCTCGGCGTATGCATATTTTTCAACGGTACGCAAACGAAAACGCACGGGATTCCCATGCCCGTTATATTAATTATATCGGCGTTAGCGCTCGTTTTTTCGGGAGCGGCGTTGATTTGCAGGGGAATATTATTATTTTTTGCCAGTTCGATAATTTTTTTAGTTAATTTTATATTCGACGCGGCGGAATAGCATATTCCCGGACCTTTGCCCGTTTCAACGGAGACTTCGGCGTCGACTTTAGGACTTTTGGCAAACTCGACGTCGAGAGCGGCTGCGAAATCCGGCTCAATCTCAAACGCCGCCGTCGCCGCGCCCAGCTCGCCGGTTTCTTCGCCGGCGCTCAAAACTATATGGACTTCGGAATTAAAATTAAAACCGGGCTTGTCTTTGAGCGATTTTACCGCGAGCATTAAAACCGCGGCGCATAATTTATTATCAAGGCCCGGGCACGAAACGAGATTATTTCCGAGACGTAAGAAATCCGGCTTGAAAACTACGGGAGAACCGACCCTGACTGTTTTTTCGAGTTCTTCTTTCGAATCATAGCCCGTATCGATATATATATCTTCGATTCCGGGGAGATTATTTCCGGACGTTTTTTTTAAGTGCGGAGGGATACTCACGGCTACGGCGGGAATTTTTCTCCCGGGTTCGTCCGAGAATATAAACGGCTCGCTTTCTTCATAAGTATAAACGTAAAATTCAGAGGCGGGCAGTATATTCAAATCGAGTCCTCCGAGAGATTTTACCCGGAGGAAACCGCCGTCGAGTATTTCGGTTACGACAAGGCCGATTTGGTCAATATGCGCGTCGAACATGATTTTGCAAGCGGCTTCGCCGTCTGCGAGTTTAACGAGACGGCAGCCGCCGAATTTGTCGAAATAAACCCGGTCGAAAACTCCGTAAAAATAATCCTCGATTATTTTTTTTATGCCGGCTTCGGCGATATATTCATACCCCGACGGCGACGATATACGCGATAATCTTTCAAGTATTTCCTCTATTATTTCTATATTTATATTATTTTTCATAAAAATTTTTAAAATCCCTCCGTAAGTTTTTTAAATCTTTCGCCGCGTTCCTCAAAGTTCTTGAAATCTCCGAAAGACGCGCAGGCGGGCGAAAGCAGAACTATATCGCCGCGATTCGCCAGCTCTTTCGCTTCAATTACCGCCGAATCAAAATTCCCGGCGGTTTTTATTATTAATTCTTCGCAGTTATTATTATTTTTTTTATAATTATCAAGACATTCTTTTATTTTATTTTTAGTTTCGCCGTATAACACCGCGGCTTTGGCTTTTTTATACACGACCGGCGCGAGAGGCTCGAACGATATTTTTTTATCGTATCCGCCGAGTATTACTATTATATTTTTTATCTTTTTATTTATATCGCAGTCAAAATTATTTAAAGCCGCGATTGTTCTCGTGGGGGTTGAATCAATCGTCGAGTTATAGTAATCGACGCCGTTAATTTCCCTGACAAATTCTATCCTGTGAGGTACGCCCCTGAAATTTTTCGCGGCGTTTATAATCGCTTCGTTCCCGGCAATATCATGCGTAACGCCTATTGCCGCCATAAAATTTAATATATTATGCTCGCCTTTTATAAAAATATCGCCTCTGCTCAATATTTTTTTATCTTCTCCGTTTTGTAATTTTATAAAAATATATTTGCCGTCGCAGTAAATATCGCTTTTATTATTATTTGAAAAAAATATTTTTGAAGATTGAGCGGTTATATTTCTTGTTATATTATTCTCAAAGCTCAGGACAAGTCTGCCGGATTCTTTTTGGTTTTTGAATATTATTTTTTTCGCGTTTATATATTCGTCCATGTCTTTGTGCCAGTCGAGATGATTCGGGGTAATATTTGTTATGACCGCGTAATCGGGCGAAAAATTATTATTATCGAGGTCGAAAAGCTGAAACGAGGAGAGTTCAAGAACGGCGTAATCTTCTTTTGTCATGCCTTCAACCTGATTTAACAGGGGCGCGCCGATATTTCCGCCGACGTAAGTTTTTTTCCCCGCCGCTTTTAGAATTTCGCCTATTATAGTCGTCGTCGTCGTTTTGCCTTCGCTGCCCGTCACCGCGATTGTTTTCGCGGGGCAGAGCATAAAAAACAGTTCTATTTCGCTTGTTATAACCGAGCCGTTTTTTACGGCTTCTGTAAACTCGTTTAAATCGCGTCTTATAACCGGGGTTTTAAAAATAACGTCCTCTTTTAAATTATCGAGATAATTTTCGCCCAGTATATAATTTATTTCAAGTAAATCCTCCGGAATTTTCTGAACTTCCGTTTTTTTATCTCTTACCGTTATTTTTTTTACCCCGCATTTTTTCAGAAAATCAATCAGGGAGATATTGCTTACCCCGAGTCCGATAACCGATACGCTTTTATTTTTTATATAATCTTTAAAATCTTTAATCGTCCTTATGTTTCCGTAACCGCAGAACATAATAAAATTCCTCTCTAAAATATATTATTATACACAAGTTACGCGCTTGGCGTATTTACTATCCTTGCCCTCTTTCGTAAAGAGGGTGCCGTCCGCAGACGGCGGGTGTTTTCGTCTCCCCGTATGCAGCATCAAATTTCAAAAACACCCGTCAGCCGCTTACGCGACTGCCACCCTCTTTAAAAAAGAGGGCTTTGGCGCAAGTTAAAACTAACTGCGTAACTCGTATTATAGATATTATAATACATAGAAGAAAAAATTTCAAGATGATTTTTAATAATTGACAAATCGATATTAATAGTTTATAATAAATATAAAATAAAACTGCTGCCAGTACAAACAGTCGCGCCGGAGTAAAAACCGAGTGAGGAAAGTCCGGGCTTCCGGGGCATAGGATAACGGATAACGTCCGCCGGAGGCAACTTTAGGGAAAGCGCAACAGAAAACAACCGCGGACGGGGTGAAACCCCGGTCGTAAGGGTGAAAAGGCGAGGTAAGAGCTCACCGGCGCAGCGGCAACCCTGCGCTAATATCAAAATAGTCTTATATTATTTTGACCAACCGTGCAAGCCCTATCCGAAGCAACGCCTATGTAAGACGAAACGTTTATTTTAAATAATAGACGCGCGGCGCAAGACCGCGGGATTTTTGCCCCGTCCTTTCGCGTGAAGCGGCAGAGAATTTACGGGCGACCGTAAATCAAGACAGATGACTGTTCAAGACAGAACCCGGCTTACGGACTGACAGCAGCTTTTATTTTTATAAAATCTTAATTACGGGGAAAATATTTATGAAAGTTTTTTTTAAAATATTTTTGTTATGTTTATGTTTTCTGATTATGTCGGCGCAGATATTTATACTGATAAACGCCGGAAAAATAAACGAATACGATAGTCTCTCCGACGTTCCCGCCTTACTTGAACTGACTGAAATTCCTACTGAACCTATTATAGAGCCGGCTGAATCGGCTGAGAAGCCGGCCGAACCCGAAGAATATACGGAATCTGTTACTATTACCGTTAGCGTTACCGTTCCTGTTGAAACGACGGAAGAAAAGTTTGACGAAAAAAATATTTCTAAAGATGTTCCCGTGTTTATGTATCACACGTCGTCGGAAAATAATCCGGGAAGTTTGGCTGAACTGTATGTCAAACCTTCAGAATTTGAAAAGCAAATCGTTTATTTAACCGAAAACGGGTTTACTTTCTGTACGTTTGACGATTACGATAATTTAAATAATATAAACAAGCCCGTGTTTATCACGTTCGACGACGGTTATCTTGAGAATTATACCGAAATTTATCCCATAGTTCAAAAATATAACGCAAAAATAACGATATTTTTAATGCTCAATCATGTAAGGGATTCTAATATTACGTGGGATATGGTCGTTGAGATGAGCGATTCGGGGCTCGTGAAATTCGAAAGTCATACGGTTTCTCACCCGAGTCTTTCGTCCGTAAGCTCAGACGACGCCAGATTAACCGAAGAGCTGAAAAATTCCAAGCAGAAAATCGAGGAAATGACCGGTAAACCCGTTATCGCGCTGGCTTATCCTAACGGCGAGTTTAATCAAATAGTCAAAGAGAAAACGAGCGAGTATTATTCTTTCGGACTGCGTAAAGATTTGGGTATGCACAACACGGATTACGACCGGTATGAAGTAAGACGCATAAGATTAAACAGAAGCGCGAATCTTGAAACTTTTATAAAACTTTTGGGGTAAAAATTAAATTAAAATAAATATAAAAAAATTTTTCGGAGGTTTGAATTTATGTTCCAGTATAAAACTTTTTTCCCGGATTATTACAAAAGGCTCGATGTTCTGCATTATAACTGTGAAGAACCGAGAGCGTATTATATCCCGTACGAGTGCGAGTACAGGGCAAAAAAAGCGATTCGGGGTAAATCGCCCTATTTTAAATCTTTATGCGGAGAATGGAATTTTGCCTATTTTGATTCCGCCGCCGATATCGACGACTTCGCCGATATAAATTTCGACGCGTTCGCTTTCGAAACGATACAAGTTCCGATGAATTGGCAGATGAACGGCAACGCCGTTACGGGAAATAACGATTATAATAAAAATTACGACGTTCCCAATTATACGAACGTGAATTATCCCATACCCAATGACCCGCCTTTTGTTCCGGACGAAAACCCGTGCGGAGCGTACTACAGGGATTTTTGGCTCGAAGAAAATTTCGTGAACGGCGGCGATATATTTTTGAATTTTGAAGGCGTCGATTCTTGTTTTTACGTTTGGGTAAACGGGAAATTCGCGGCTTATTCGCAGGTTTCGCACATGACGACGGAGGTTAATATCACGGATTTCGTTAAGGTCGGCAGAAACAGAATCGCAGTTTTAGTTTTAAAATGGTGTGACGGAACATATCTCGAAGACCAGGATATGTGGAGAATGTCGGGGATTTTCAGGGAAGTTTATTTATTGAAGCGTGAAAAAATCAGGATAAAAGATTTTTTTGTCAAGACTTATTTGTCCGATGATTTTAAGACGGGTAAAATTGGATTTGATATTGAAACGACCGGAGATGCGGATATTAAATTTAAATTGACAGACCCCTGCGGAAATATATTGGCTGAAGGCGGGTATAGGCATGATTTGATTATTGAAGTTGGGAACGCAAAACTCTGGAGCGACGAATCGCCTGATTTATACGGCTTATATTTACAGTGCGGCGGAGAAGTCATATATCAGGATATAGGCTTCAGAAAAGTTGAAATCATCGGCAATATCGTTTATATAAACGGACAGAAAATCAAAATAAAAGGCGTGAACAGACACGATTCGCACCCGATTTTAGGACACGCGACCCCGCTTGAACATATGCTCGAGGATTTGTATATTATGAAACGTCATAATATAAACTGCGTCAGAACGTCGCATTATCCGAACGACCCGAGATTTTACGAACTGTGCGACAGGCTTGGGTTTTATGTTATCGACGAGGCGGATTTGGAAGGTCACGGAATGTGGACTGCGACGAAAACTATCCCGTCGCATGACTCGGAATGGGAAGCGTCCTATGTCGACAGGGTTAAGTTAATGCTCGAACGCGACAAAAACAGACCGTGTATTATATCCTGGTCTTTGGGTAACGAAACGCCCTGCGGAGTAAATCACGAAAAAATGACTGAATATATAAAATCGCGCGATATATCAAGATTCGTACATTTTGAGCATGCGTATCTTGACCGCGAGAATAAAAAGCACCGGAGTGAAATCGTCGATATACAGAGCGAGATGTATCCTCACCCGGATTCGATAAAAGCGTATCTGGAAGATAAAGATTATACGCAGCCGTTCTTTTTGTGCGAGTACAGCCACGCGATGGGCAACGGTCCCGGCTGTCTTGAAGATTACTGGGAATTGATTTACGCTTACGATAATTTTTTCGGAGGGTGCGTCTGGGAATGGACGGACCATACGATTGCTTTAAGAGACGATAAAAACAGACCGGTTAAATATACTTACGGCGGAGATTTCGGCGATATGCCGAACGACGGCAATTTCTGCGTCGACGGTCTTGTTTATCCGGACAGAAGACCCCATACGGGATTACTGGAGTTGAAACAGGTTATCAGACCGGTAAGAGCGAAACTGTTAAATAATAATGAAATCGCGCTGAAAAGCTGGCGTTATTTTACAGATACGACGGATATAGATTTATTATACAATGTAGAACGCGACGGGGAAATTATTTACGGCGGCAGAATTACGGGACTTGATATTCAGCCGGGGGAAGAGAAAATATTCGGCTTAAATATTCCGGAAAATATCTGTAATAAACCCGGCGAATATTTTCTTAATATATCTTACAGAGCGAACAAAAACGCGCCGTACTGGACGGCCGGTCACGAAATCGGCATAGAACAGTTTAAGCTTGCTTATATGGAAAGTCCCGCGAATAAATATATACTCGCTGAAATCAAGAAGAATAAACTTCGCGTAGAAACGTCATATGACAGGTATATAATAGCATACGCGGGCGATACCGTCTATACTTTTGATGCGTATTACGGTAAAATTACCGGGATAAACAGTAACGGTAAAGAATTGATAGAAAAGCCGGTAGAGTTTAATTTATGGCGCGCCCCTACTGATAATGACAGAAATATTCAGCATAAATGGCGGCGTTTGGGATTTGACAAAGCCGTGCAGAAGCATTATTCGAGCGAAATAATCTCGCAGGACGATTATAAACTTTCGATAAAATCTTCTGTTTCGCTCGGGGCGTATATAACCGCGCCGATAATTGAACTTGACGTTTTATATAATATTTACGCGAGCGGCGATTTGGTCATAGACGTTAAAGCGAAACTCGGGGATAAAATCGATGCGTTTTTGCCGAGATTCGGGATAATTCTTGAAATGCCGGAGAATACGGAACTAATAAAATATTTCGGTTACGGCCCTATGGAGTCTTATATTGACAAACGCAGAGCGGCAAGAGTGGGGTTATTTGAAAGTACGGTCAGTGAAAATTTCGAGCCTTATGTTTTCCCGCAGGAGAACAGCTCGCATTTCGGAACTCGCTGGGCGACTGCCGCGAATTACGCGGGTCACGGGCTGTTGTTCGCGCTCGAAAGCGAAGCGACTGAAAATACTTTTATGTTCAGCGCGCAGCATTATTCGCCGGAAACGCTTGACGAAACAAAGCATGATTATGAACTGCATCCGTCTAAATCGACGTTTGTCACGATTGATTATAAGCAGAGCGGCATAGGGTCGAACTCATGCGGTCCGGAATTATTCGAGAAGTACAGATTCAGCGAGAGGGAATTTGAGTGCGCGTTCAGAATCAAGCCGGTCGTAACGTTCGAAACAGATGCGTTTGAAGAAAGCAGGATTTTTTTTGAGTAGGTTTTGAGGAGTGACGCAGAAAATTTATATTAGTTGCAGTTAGGGGGATTTTGTACGAGAGTAGCTAAAATATATCTTGAAACGACAATGTTTAATTATTATTTTGATATAGAGAGGGATGCGCACGCCGACACGGTAAAATTATTTAATGAAATACGAACAGGGAAATATGAAGCCTATACTTCGGTTTATGTTATTGATGAATTGGAAGATACTAAAGATGCTAA
>WRMA01000035.1 GCA_009777355.1 Oscillospiraceae bacterium
TCTGTCGTGAGATATAACAACGACAGTTCCCTTGTACTCGCGCAGAAACTTTTCAAGCCATTCAAGCGAAGCCAAATCAAGATGGTTAGTCGGCTCGTCAAGCAGGAGAATATCGCAGTCGCGCAATAAAATCCGCGCCAAGTTTACCCGCGTTTTTTCACCGCCGCTTAATAAATTGAACGGACTTTTTCGCAGATTTTCCCTGATGTTCATACCGCCGCAGATTTTTTCGACCTTGACTTCAACTTCATACCCGCCGAGCCTTTCGTATTCCTCCATTAATTTTCCGTACCGCAAAAGAACCGATTCGTCAAGGTTTCCTTCGAGTTTCCGCATGGCTTCTGCGATTTCGTTAATCTCCGCGAAGGACGAGTATAAGATATCTTCTACCAGTACGGTTTCCCCGAAGTCGGGGATTTGAGCGAGAACCTCGATTTTTTTGCCGGACGCTCTGGATATGTTCCCGCTCTCATACGGTTCATCTTCCGCTATGATTTTGAAAAGCGTGGTTTTGCCCGAACCGTTTTTGCCGAGCAGTCCGATTTTTTCGCCTTTGTAGACTTCAAACGATATGCCTTTTAATACATGGTTTGAGCCGTAATATTTATGCAGTTCATTTACCGCTATATCTATCATAATAAAAAACTCCTTTATTTTTGGATTTGGGCATAAAAATACCCTGCGCAGACCGTTTCGACTGCGCAGGGCTACCAAACATAAAGGAGCGGAAACTAATCCGCGTTTTCTGTTGGCGACAGGCATTCAAAACAATCTTTTTTCTGAAAAAGGGCATACTTCACCCTTAACAGACCAAAAAATACTGCGGGATTAGGGAGTATAACAGCCAAAAGGGCATAGCTATCCCCTAAACGCATTGCTTTGAATGAATAATTAAGGACGACGTCGCTACCGGGAAATAATACTTTTTCGTCTGTAAAATAAGATTGTTTCATACCTCTCACCACCTTTCCGACAAAATATAAAACGATTATATCATAAAAATATTAAAATGTCAAATTAAATTTTTGTGAACAAAAGTTTATTTGAACGTAAATAATAATGTTCCCGTCCTTTAAAATCGCTTAAACAAAAACCCGATTTGAGCAGGGCTTCTATACGAAATTGCGCTTTGGGAATTGCTTTTGTGGCGATTGTTTTAACAGAAAATAAATCATAAAAGTTTTTAACGCAAACCTCAATAATTTCTTCTAAGTAAGATGATTTTTCATAAACCGATGCGATATCAATTCGCAGCACTCCCGTATCGCCGCCAAACATTTCTATTGTTCCGATGGCTTTATCAAAAGATTTATCTACGATTGCAAAACGAATATATTCTTCCTGTTCATAAGCCTGTAACCAGGCATTGATACACACCGTCATACCCTCCGCCGTATTAATACAAAAATCTCCCGCGCAATTATCCGCATTAAAAATCTCCTGCGATTTACTGTCTGAATAACACTTTACAAGATTTTCTGCGTCTTCTAACTGTATAAGCCGAATAAGAAAATGCTCCGTTTCGTAAACAGGACATTTTTCATAAGGATTTTTCATGTTATTTTCTCCTGTATAAAATATAAACTTCTGCGCCCGCAGGCGCATAAACTATCAGGATATATTATATCAAATCCAAAAAAGCGATTCAAGGATATTTTGTAAACTTTTCATCATAAATTCACCTCGAAATATTTAACAAATAATTCACGATTTGTTCATGTGAGGGGGGGTAATTATTAGCATTTATAAGATATTATATCTGTAAAATGTTAAATAATTTAGAAATTTGAAGAAAAAAGTATGGGGAGTATCCTGTGAGAAAAATAGAACTGGAAGAATTAAAACGGATATCATTGGAAATGTTAAAATATATATCGAAACTCTGCGGTGAAAATAATATAAAATATTATTTATGCGGAGGGACTCTGCTCGGAGCGGTTCGTCATAAAGGCTTTATCCCGTGGGACGACGACATTGATATTATAATGCCGCGTCCGGATTACGAAAAATTTGTTCGTTTATTTAATGAAAAAAATGAAAATAAAGATTTGGCTTTATGGGCGGAAAGCAGAGACGAATATCTGTATCCGAAAGTCCAGGTATTCAATGCAAAAACAGTTATTAACGGAGCGCGCGGGATAAGAATAAGTATATTCCGCCTTGACAATGTGTCCGACGATATGGAATTATATAAAAAAATGTTTCGGTTAATAAGGTTTTATAACAAGATATATGTCGCTAAAACTCTAGGAAAGAAAAAAGGCAGAGCGTTTCACAAAGAAGCGGTTTTATTTGCCGCAAGGAATATTTTTAGATTATTCAGCGTGAAAAAGCTGCTGAAATTAATAGATGAAACTGTTACAAAATATTCTTCCGCGGAAAGTAATTATGCCGCCTGCGTTATGGGGATATATGCAGTGGAAAGAGAGAGAATGCGACGCGGAATATTTGACGAAACGATAGAAATAGAGTTCGAAGGCGAATTATTTACAGCCCCGAAAGAGTATGACGAATATCTCACCACTTTGTACGGCGACTATATGACGCCCACGCCGCCCGAACAACGTATCCCGAAGCATAATTTTGAAGCGTACTGGAAGGAGTAATAATTTATGAATATAGCGTTAATAACCGCTGCTGGAAGAGGCGAGAGAATTGGTCAGGATATACCTAAACAATTCCTGCATATAGAAAATAAGCCTATTATTATATATACATTGGAAGCGTTTGAAAAACATCCCAGTATAGATACGATTTTAGTAGTATGTTTAGATGGTTGGCATGAAATACTTCAAGCCTACGCAAAGCAGTTTGGGATAACTAAATTAAAATGGATAGTATCAGGCGGAGAAACAGGGCAGGAATCAATAAAAAAAGGTTTGATAGAGTTGTCAAGTCATTGCTCTGTTACGGATTCAATATTAGTACATGATGGAAACAGAGCATTGATTTCAACAGAAATTATTTCCGACGGATTGGCAATATATAAAAAATTTGGCAATTCAGTAGCTGTAGTTCCTTGCACCGAAGCTATATTTAAAAGCGTAGATGGAGTGATGTCAGAAGAATCAATTCCCAGAGACGAATTATTCAGAACCCAAACTCCGCATATTTATACATTGGAAAAGTTATTATGGGCCCATGAAGAAGCTGAAAAGAAAAATATAAAAAATACAGCGGCATCATGCGCGCTTATGCAAATGTTAGGTGAAAAAACTTATTTTTCGGCAGGCTCGGAAAAAAACATAAAAATTACGACAGTTGACGATATAGAAATATTCAAGGCGTTATTAAGCGTTAAAAAAGACGAATATTTGAAATAATTTTAAATTAATAGTGAGGTTGCCGCATGATTACAGAAAATCAATTATATATCAACGATTTAAAAAGCGTGATGAACGAGCCGCTCCCATGGGATAAAATAGACGGCAGCTCTGTTTTAATAACAGGGGCGAACGGGCTTATCGCCTCGTTTTTTGTTGACTGCCTGATGTACAGAAATAAAACGCTTAACGGCAATATTGAAGTATTCGCGCTATGCCGCAATAAAGAAAAAAGCGAAAACAGATTTAAAAGTTATTTGGATAATAATAGTTTTAATTTGATTATACAGGACGTATGCGAGCCTTTGAATTTAAATGTAAAATTCGATTATATTATTCACGCCGCAAGCAACGCCCACCCTATGGCTTTTGCGGCTTATCCGGTCGAAACTATGCGGGCAAATATATTGGGAAGCATTAATTTACTGGAATACGCGAAAAAATATAATCCTGAAAAATTTTTATTCGTATCGTCAACAGAAATATACGGCCGGAATAACTCCGGTTTAAATAATGGCTTAAAAGAAGAAGACTGCGGATATATTGACTGCGCTAATATTCGTTCGGCATATCCTGAAAGTAAACGCGCCTCTGAAACGTTGCGCGTAAGTTACGGTAAACAGTATGGAATAAATACGGTTAGCGTCCGCCCCGGATATATATACGGACCAACCATACAGGACGATAACACAAGGGCCGACGCGCAGTTCATAAAAAAAGCCGTTGACGGCGAAAATATCGTGATGAAAAGCGCGGGAAATCAGCTTAGGTCATATTGTTATGTTTCAGATATGGTTTCGGCTATGCTGTATGTCATGCTGCTAGGCGAAAACGGCGGCGCTTATAATATAGCAAATAAAAATTGCGCGGTAACAATACGCGAATTTGCGGAAACGGCCGCGGATATTGCGGGAGTAAAAGTAGTTTTTGAAAATCCCGGCGATATTGAAAAATCCGGGTATTCTTTGATTGGCAACGGCGTGCTTGACGCGGGTAAGCTTGAGAGTCTGGGCTGGTCGGCTAAAGTAAATTTGAGAGAGGGATTAAAGAGAACAATCAGTATCCGTTAATAATTTCGCCCTACCCCGGTAAAATCCCAAAAACGGGACGGATTATATAATCCGTCCCGTTAATTTTCCGCCTTATATTAAATTCTAACCAAAGCCCGGTTCAGCCGTCAAGCTGTTTCCCCAAAAAAGCCGCCGCCGTCTGGACAAGCTTGATTTCAGTTTCGGTCGGCTCCGTTAAATTGTCCGCCTCGACGACCGTTACCGCGCCTATTATATCCCCCTCTGAAAA
Organism: Oscillospiraceae bacterium; assembly: GCA_009777355.1. Lineage (GTDB taxonomy): Bacteria > Bacillota > Clostridia > Oscillospirales > WRJC01 > WRJC01. The sequence goes on from WRMA01000035.1 coordinate 4,623, forward strand.
TATCGGCGCCGAAACTTTCGCGTAATATTTTTCCTGCCTGTCTATCACGGATATTTTTTTCTCTCCCGTCTGCCACGAGTAAAGCTGACGCGAGTCTATCACGCCGTCCATGTCGCCCGATATCTTGTGCTCGAGTATATCTTTCTTCGGCATCCCCGCGCAGGCGACCGCGATATCCCTGTCAACTATAATCACGGATATCCCGCAGGCTTTATTCAGCGCGTCGGCGTACTGAAGCGCGGTTTCCGCAAGCTCTTCTATCGGCGAATATTTTTTAAATATAACCTCTCCCTCGCGGTCGGTGTATATCTCGAGAGGGTCCCCTTCCCTTATTCTCATAGTCCTTCTTATTTCCTTAGGTATGACCACTCTCCCCAGGTCGTCGATTCTCCTTACAATTCCTGTTGCTTTCATTATTTTCTCTCCTTAATATATTAATATATTTATTTTTTCTTCTTTCTTTTTACAAATTTTAAAATTTTGTCTCGTAAAATTCTATATACCGTTATATTATTTACATTTCTGTATTTTTTATTCTTTGGGCCTTTAATATCGCATAATCTATTATAATACATTTTTAACCAAAAATCTATGGCAAATATTGTCCATATCGTTTTATGTCTATAATATTTACAAAACCGGTAAAGACTATTAATAAATAAAATTATTAAATTAATCTTACTGGGAATTGTAATAAAATGATTTCTTACGCCCCGTTATGGGAAACCATGAAAAGAAAAAACGCGACGACTTACACTCTCCGGACTAAAGGCAGGGTTTATAACATAGGAAGCGCGACGATAAAACGTCTGCAGACGAACCAGTCCGTATCGACGAACACCCTCGACGCAATATGCAATATTCTTGAATGTTCGATTCCCGATATTATAGAATATATACCCGACGAAAAACAAATTAATACAGATTAATATAGAAATATAAAGACAAAACCCCGAATTTATTGTCTGTTATCTATTTTTATTCCTGTCTTCATATTTCACTTTCTCGCCTATTTTCGCCATACTGATATAATCTGAGGCGATATATAAATCTTTTACGGCTTCAAAAGACTGGCACGGCGGACTCTTTTCGCCTTTGACGGCGAGAATAAAATTCTTCGCCTGATTTCGCATAGCGCATATATTGGGCATGACCGGATTCGTATAACCGCTGTCCCATCCCTTGTCCTCGTAAATCGTGACGGTTCCCGCAAGCTGCATAGCGAGAGGCGCGGGAAGGTCTATTCTTACCCATCCCCTCTCAAAGCATACGAGAGCGTGCTCCTGCCAGTCAACCGACGTGCTGTACGGCTCAAGCTCAAGAATACAGTTTACGCCGCTTTCGCTCACCGCCGAGAAAAAATATCTGTCGGCATAAGTCAGCCTATAATCTTCTCCCAGTAAAAACCGCATGAGATTAACCTGATGTATATAATAATTCACGAACCAAATCGTTTTGTCGCGCGTCGCCTCGTCCATTCCCCGGGGAGCCTGTTCGGGCGGCACCGGTCCGGGAGGTTCGCTCGTCATAAACGGCATATCGCAGTCTTTCCTCCAGTTTCCGGGCGGCATAGATAATCTTACATACGTCATTTTCCCCATTTCTCCGCTCTGTTTCCATTTGTTTATTACTCCCACAGCGTATTCTGTCGCGGGGTCTGAACGCTTATGATTTCCGACCATGTGTATCTTCCCCGTTTCTTTCGCGATATCAACTAACTTATCGCCGTTTTCCGGGAAAACGCAGAGCGGCTTTTCCGTTATGACGTGCTTTCCCGCCCTCAAAACGTCGGGAACTAAATTAACGTGATTCTCGAAATACTGTATGCACGCGACCGCGTCTATTTCGGGGTCGGCGAGAAGCTCTTTATAATCCGCCGTAACTTTGGGAATATTAAACCGTTCGGCAAGTATTTTCGCCTGGTTGATTTTAACGTCGCACAGAGTAGTTATTTCGCAGATTTCACCGAGCTGCGCGTACTGATTAAGATGCGCGAGCTGCCCCATGTGTCCGACGCCGATAAATCCGAGCTTTACTTTTTGCGGTTTTTCAGCCATGATAAACTTTCCTCTCTTTAAAATTAATAAATATTTATAAATTATTATAAAAGATATACAGCCCCTCTTTTCCCGGAGCGACTATATCTTTATATTTATTGCCCGTCAAATCTTCAAGCCAGAAATAAATTCCCACTCCCGACGCGGTTTCAGCGGGCCCGTAGTCAAGCGTGTTCTTGTCGAAGATTATTTCTCCGGACGGCATTTTTTTTATTTTAAATATATAAGTCCCTATCGGATTGTGTTCGCCCGGGGCTCTGCCGTTATGCGCGAAATATCTCGCGCCGGTTATAAGTTCGGGCTCTCCGTCGTTGTCTATGTCAAAAATCTGCATATCGTGATACTGCGAACATACGGTATCTATATCATGCTTTATAAACTCTCTCGAACCGTCCGGTTTTATCTTCTGTTCAAGCCGCCATAAGCCGAACCCGTGACCGTTTCCGGCGATTATATCGTTTAAGCCGCCGCCGTTCACATCATAAACAAGCATCGGTATACTCGCCGAGGGTATATTAAAATCCCGGTGGAATTTCCAGTTCGGACTATAAACGTCTTCCGGCTGTTCAAGCCAGCCGTCCGATAAAATTATATCTGTTTTGCCGTTGCCGTTTATATCCCCGAATCCCAAACCGTGACCGGACGCTCCCTCGCTTATAACATAACGCTCAAATTCCCCCGTAGGTTTACCTTCCGAATCTTTTAAGAGTTTGAGAAAAAACTGAGGCTCGTTAGGCGTGTTCGGGAAAATCTCGACCGTTCCGCACTTATCTATGTCAATATATCTTATTGTTTCGACGTTTGTACAATCAATAATTTTATGGGTCTCCCACTTTAAATTTAAATCGCCGGGATTCTCTCTCCAGAATATTCCGTCAGACCACCATGAACCCGTGATAATATCCGGAAAATTATCGCCGTTCACATCTAACGGATAATCCGAAAAATCATGAACGTAACCGTCTCCCTGGACAATATCGCATATCTTTGTCTTTGTTAAAAAATCTTTGCCCGAGTACATATACTCCCCGCATATAATCTCGAGCTTGCCGTCCCTGTTAAAATCCGCGACAGAACAAGCCTCGCATTTGTTTTCTTTGTCTATAAGAACCCTTTTGAAATTTTTCAAAACAAAACCCTCCCAAAAATATATTTTTATTTAATTTTAATACTGAGGCGTTTTTTTCTTTTTCTTGATGAAGATTATTATAACGCACGCAATCACGAGAATACCGGTAATTACAGGAAATAAAAATATACTTCCGCTCGACGCGCCTCTTATATCCGTCCACAGTTCGTCTATTTTTATATTTATATCCTCCGGAAGATTCAGAAACATTTCGGTATTCGCAAGAATTTCTTCGTCGGGATACGCCGTTTCGTTCGACGTAATCTCTTCGTCGAGCAGTTCGTAAGCTCCGCTGTTAGGCGTCGAATAGCCTATATATTCGCTGTTTGCCGCCGCAATATCCGGTCTGGACATGAAATTTATAAATATTTCGGCGTTTTCTTTATTTTTCGCGCCTTTGGGGATACACATGGAATCAACGAACCTATTCGTTCCCTCTTTCGGATAAGCCGCCGCAAGATTGGGATTATCTTCTATCATAGTCAGAGCGTCTCCCGCGTAATAAGGCGCAAGCCAGGCTTCCTCTCCTCCCATTTTGTTGAAAATCTCGTCCATATAATATCCCTGGAGTAAATCTTTCTGTCTTAACAGCTCTTCTTTTGCCTGTTCGAGTTCGCTTATATTCGTTGTGTTGAGCGAATACCCGAGTTTTTTTAAAGCTATGCCGAAAGCGTCTCTCGAATTGTGGAACATGATGATTTTGCCTTTGTAATCTTCGTCCCATAATATATCCCAGCTGTCAACGGGTTTTGTTATATATTCAGTATTATATATCAAAACCACGGTTCCCCACGTGTAGGGAACAGAATATTCTCCCGACGGGTCAAATTCAAGATTTTTATACTCTTCCATGATATATTCGAAATTGGGGATATTGCCGAAATTTATCTTTTCGAGCATATCCTCGCGAATCAGCCTGCCTATCATATAGTCCGACGGGATTATCACGTCGTAATTAGCGCCGCTACTTTTGAGCTTCGAGTAAAGCTCCTCGTTCGTCGCGTAAGTGGTATAGTTTACTTTTATGCCGGTTTCCGCCTCAAATTCCCTGATTACGTTTATAACGCCCGACGAATCAGATATATACTCTCCCCAGTTGAAAACGTTTACGACCTGCCTGTTTTCGCCCGCGCAGCCCGAAATAATTCCCGAAACAACTGCAATCAATATAACGGCGCTTACGATTTTTGCTGAAATTATCCTTTTCTTTTTCATATTTTACTTATCCTCTCTATATTAATTATTAACTATTAATTATTTTATCCGGCTTCCCCGTCCTCTCCGACGATTTGATGCGCCATCTCTCTTTGAGCCATCACTAACTTGTAATATATGCCTTTTAAATCGAGCAGCTCGCTGTGCGTTCCGTATTCTGCGACCTTGCCTTTATCCAGAACCAGTAATTTATCCGCGTTTCTAAGAGTCGACAGCCGGTGAGCGATTGCGATTGTGGTTCTGTTTGCCGACAGTTTATTTAACGCGTCCTGAATTAATTTCTCCGTCTCCGTATCGAGAGAAGCGGTCGCCTCGTCTAAAATCAATATCCTCGGGTTATGTATAACCGCCCGCGCGATGGCGACTCTCTGACGTTCCCCGCCAGACATAGAATAGCCTTTTTCTCCGACTAAAGTATTATATCCCTCGGGTAAATTCACTATAAAATCGTGAGCGTTCGCGATTCTTGCCGCTTCTATAACCTCTTCGTCCGACGCGAACGGCTTCGAGTATCTTATATTCTCCCTCACGGTTCCCGAAAACAAATGCGTCTCCTGTAAAACTATGCCGATTTGACTTCGCAGGGCTTCCTGCGATATATCTTTTATATTTACGCTGTCTATCAAAATCTCGCCTTCGTTTACGTCGTAAAGTCTCATTAATAAATTTATAAGCGTCGTTTTCCCCGAACCCGAATGTCCGACCACGCCGAGCATTTCCCCCGCTTTTATCTCGAGATTTACGCTCTCGAGAACGGGATTATAACTCTGATACCCGAACGTCGCCTTGTTTATAGATATATCTCCCTCGATTTTTATATCAAGCGGCAGGTCTATATCGAGTATTTCCGGCGTTTCTTCGAGTATTTCGAAAACTTTGCTCGCGGAAGTCAAGAAATTCGATATGCTGTTCGGGATATTCGCGAGAGCGACGAGAGGTCCGTAAACTATATTAGTATACGCGAAATACTGATTATACTCCCCCAGGGTTATTTGATTCCGGATTACTCTCGACCCCGCGTACCAGATTATAAAATATACGCTGCCGTTTATAAAAGTCGTAATCAGCGGCCAAACAGTCGACCATATACGGCTGATTCTTTCGGACTGATTTGAAAATTCAAGAGAAAAAGAATTAAATTTCGCGATTTCTTTGTCTTCCTGACCGAAACTCTTAACCACTCTTATGCCGTTCAATATATCCTGCAGCAAATACTGCATACGGGTTCTCGCCATCCACATTCTTTTGTTTTTACCGTGAATAAAACCCCAGAATCTCGTTATTATAAATATCGCGAAGGGTATGGGTATTATTACAAATAACGCAATCACCCAGTTCATCGCGAATAAAATTATAACCGCCAGGGGCAAAGATATAATCTGCCTGAATATATTGGGAAACTCGCGTATTATAAAATGCTGCATGATTCCCGTATCGTGCGAGACTCTCGTCATTAAATCCCCCGTCGAACGTCTCTGAATCGACGACAGGGAAAGCGTCTGGATTTTCTCGTAAAGCAAAGTCCGGAGCATCATCAGAAATTTACCCGACGCAATCGCCAGAAGCCTCGCTTCAGAAACCCCCAGCGCCCTCTGGATTAAATCTATAAGAACCAGAAACAAAACCAGCCAGCCGAAGCCTATCAGCGGATTAAACCCCCAGAAACCCGTCGAAGTCTGGTCCTGAAACAATTTATTTAACGTCTCGTTCGTTTCGGCTCGGGGAGCGAGCCAAACGTCCGTTATGTGCCTCTGAAGAACGGGCATCAGAAACTGAACGAGTATCGCGATTCCCGCGACGATAAACGGGAAGAACATAGCGAGCCTCAAACCCTTCGTCATCGCCCACAGCTTTTTATAAACGTCAAGCTTTTTCATGCAGAACGGGCATATTTCAGAACCGTAAAGAAACGGTCTCGAACATACCGGACAGAATTTTTCCGGCGTTTTGTTTTCCAGAGGCTCCGGGGAATCTTCGTCGTCCGGCTTTTCGGCCAGAATCTCGCAGGCTTTGACCATTACCGCGTATCTCGGCAGGTTTCTTCCCACTACAAACTGACAAATAAGCGTAGTCTTTCCGTTGATTTTCGCGTAAAAACCCCCGCTTCCGTACATGACCTCGGTCTTGAAATCCGACGAGCCTTTTATATCGTAAATATTCAAAATCACGCCGTCTAATATTTTATATATTTTTTTATCCGTAAAAACGGTAAAGCCCTTGACGAACTTGCCGCCGAGCATATTAAACGGCAGACAGTACATGATTTTCTCGTTTTTGCCGCCGTCAAGCGATTTCTCTAAAATTTCAGAATCGCGCCCCGGCATTTTATATAACAGTTCCATAAAAAAATTATACCTTAATAATTTAAATTAATCAAGCTTTTTATCACACATATATCTCTATTTTTTTAAAGCTGTTAGAGTCGAGCTTCGACGGTTCTTTTATCTGAAAACTGTTGCCGTCTATGTCGTGTATAAAAACCCTGCCGTCCTCGAGAGACCGGATATTTGAAAACGGATTGCTTAAAATAAACGTCATGCTTCCCGCATTCGTGACGACTTCCCAGTAAGTATAGCCGAATTTCTCTTTAACCGAGTTAATCTTCGTGATTTCCGGCGAAAAATATCTCCTGTCCAACTCTTCGAGAAATAATTTCCGCTGGTCTTCGGGGAAATCCTTCATGTATCTTACCATGCCGATTTCTTTACCCCTGCCCATTTTTTTTGAATCGGGTTCCCGGACAGACAGAAACTCGTCGGGATTCGTTATGGGAAAACACCTGAATATTACGATTCTCTCGAAAAATTCTTTTTCGCTTTCGCCGTTATCGTCGTTATTATTCGTCAGTTCAAGACTTATAAGCCCGCCTTTCGAACGCGTAAATTTCGAGTTCTCCGGCGTAAGCGCGATTGATTTGCGCTCGTTCCCGAATAAATTTTCAGACTCTTGCTCTTGCGTGATTTCTTCCGCCATGATATATCCACCTCACAAAAATATAATAATTTTAATATTTGATTTCTCTCTTTTTTGTTTCCCGTATGTCTTTTATATTCACGAGTATAAGCATAACAAGAACGACGGTAAACATAATCGCGGACAATGCGTTGATTTCAGGACTGATTTGCTTTCTTATCATCGAGTAAATCGCAATCGGCAGAGTCTGCATTTCCGGTCCGGTAACAAAATAACTAATAACAAAATCGTCTATCGAATAAGTAAACGCCATCAGAAATCCGCTTAATATCCCCGGAAATATTTCGGGAAAAATAACTTTTCGAAACGCCTGAAACGGATTGCAGCCCAAATCGAGCGCGGCTTCGTACTGATAACGGTCAAGCTGACGCAGCTTCGGCATAAGATTCAATATAACGTAAGGCGTCGAAAACGAAATATGCGCAATCAGAAGCGTAAGAAATCCCGGGCTTAGTTTTATAAAGGCGAAAAGCAGCATAAAAGAAACGCCGGTTATGATTTCGGGATTTAATATAGGCAGGTAAGTCAGGTTCATCATTACGGCTTTCGGACGTTTTTTCAGGGAATATATGCCTATTGCCGCCGCGGTTCCCAGTATTGCCGCGAGTACGGAAGATACAAGCGCGAGTATTATAGTGTTTCGAAACGCCGATATTATAAACTCGTTCTGAAATAATCTCCCGTACCATTCGAGAGTAAAACCCGCCCAAACAGATTTGCTTTTGGATGCGTTGAAAGAAAATATAATCAGGATAAATATCGGCGCGTATAAAAACAGAAAAATAAAACCCGTATAGCCCGAGGAAAATATTTTTTTCAATAATTTCTGCACATTCATAATAAAATAACAATAGACCTCTCGCGAAATTAAAATACTGATTGTAGGGGCGCGCATTGCGCGTCCGCAAAATTAACGCAGTTTTGATGTTTTTCTGACGGACGGCCAATGGCCGCCCCTACACAAGCATACCCTCTGTTTCGTCGTCGTCAAATCTGTTCAGCAACGCCATGCTGAGCAGTATAAAGACCATAAGTATAAGCGAAATCGCCGAACCCAGATGCGGATTATAGGCGTTCCCCAAAAACTGCTGCTCTATTAAATCGCCGATTAAAAAATTCGCTCCGCCGCCAAGCATACGAGATATTATAAACGTGCTCACGGACGGCACGAACACCATCGTTATTCCGCTCGTTACCCCCGGTTTTGACAGCGGAGCTATGATTTTTATGATTACCCCGGTGAAACTCGCGCCCAAATCCTGCGCCGCCTCTATAAGCGATTCGTCGATGCGTATCATTACCGTATATAAAGGCAGTATCATAAACGGCAGATAATTATAGACCATACCCAGAACTATCGCTCCGTCCGTGTTCAACATCTGAAAAGGCCCAAGCCCGAAAAACCCCGCGAATCTGTTTATTAAGCCGTTCGTCTCGAGCAGAGTCATCCATGCGTAAGTACGAAGCAGATAGTTCATCCACATAGGCAGTATAATAAGCATCATAACTATTTTCTGCAAACCCCGGCGCATTCTCGACATCGCGAAGGCGAACGGATAAGCCAGTATTAAACAAACCGCCGTCGCAATCAGTCCGAGAAGAACGCTCCTGATAAACACCGGCCCGAATTTCGCGACGTCGGATATGTTGACCACGGTAAAATTGCCGCCGGTATCTGTGAAAGCGAAAAAAAACACAAGAAACAACGGAACAAGTATAAACACAGCGACCCATATAATATAAGGCGCCGCGGGCAGCCTAGACTTAAATATCATTCTGTTATTATTTCCCCTCCGTCCGTTTCGTTTATAATAATCCGGGAAATATCAGTTTCGGCCGTTTTTTTCATTATATGTATATTCCCCGGAGAAACGTTCATTCCCGCCGCCTCCCCGACCGTCAGGGCCGACGTCGAGTGAACCGTCCATTTAACCCCGAACGAATCTATTATCATCTCATAGTGTACGCCTTTGAAAATCACAGCCTCGACTATGCCTATAATATTTTTATCAGACGGCTCCTCTATTATAATATCCTCGGGTCTTATAACGACGTCGACCCTCTCCGTTTTTTCGAAACCGCCGTCTATACAGTCAAAATAATTCCCGCCGAACTCTATAAAATAATCCCTGTGCATAATCCCGTCGAGTATATTGCTGTCGCCTATAAATCTCGCGACGAAAGCGTTAGACGGCTCGTTATATATGCTCTCGGGAACCCCTATTTGCTGTATTTCCCCGTTGTTCATGACGACTATCTTGTCCGACATAGTCAGAGCCTCTTCCTGGTCGTGCGTAACGTAAACGAAAGTTATGTTCAGTCTCTGCTGTATTTTTTTCAATTCGGTCTGCATTTCTTTTCTGAGCTGCAAATCGAGAGCGCCCAGAGGCTCGTCGAGTAAAAGCACCCTCGGATGATTAATCAGCGCCCGCGCGATAGCTACCCTCTGCTGCTGCCCTCCCGAAAGCGAGTTGACGTCCCTCGGCTGGAACCCGTTCAAATCCACAAGCTCCAGCATCTCCGCTACCCTCGTACGGATTTCACCCGAATTTACTTTTTTTAATTTCAAACCGAACGCGACGTTTTCGTAAACGTTCAGATGGGGAAAAAGAGCGTATCTCTGAAAAATAGTATTGACCTGACGCTTATGCGGCGGAACGCCGTTTATTTTTTTACCGTCGAAACAGATATTTCCCGCCTGCGGCTCGACGAAACCGCCGATAATTCTCAAAGTAGTGGTTTTACCGCAGCCCGACGGACCGAGAAGCGTAACAAATTCCTTATCGTAAATATCGAGATTTATGCCTTTGAGAACTTTTATGTTCCCGTAAGTTATTTCGATGTTCTCAAGTTTTATTATGGGCTCGCCGTTCAACTTATATTTTCTCCCCCTTTGACGTTAATTATATGCTGTACAGCGGTTTTGGAGATACCCCCTTTATGCTGTCGTAAACGTAACCGACCATATCGGGAACTACGGCGTTCCCTAATTGCTGATATCCCTGAATACCGCCGCTTACTATGTGACTTACATCAAATCCCATTACCCGTTTACATTCGTTTACAGTCAAACGCCGTACGCCCTGTCTTGTATTATACAAACCGGTTCTTGCGCCGATGCCTCCGCCGTACGCGGACTGAGTTACGGCGTGTCCTTTCGGGCTGTATATCCGCTCGCCCTGACCGCCCTTGTTTACCGTCCCCACTCTTATAGGTTTCAACTTATACTCTATATTTTCTTCATTTTTTACAATATTTATATCGTCGCGGCGTATAATAAAATCATCGTCGACTTCCTCTTCCAATACGTCTTTCAAAAATATATCCGCGCGGTTTTCTCTGGGAGGCGCATAATCCAGACCCGGACTGCCCGACGTTCGCATATCTTTTCTTAAAGCGACGAAATACACTCTTTCTCTCGCTTGGGGAACCCCGAAATAAGATGAATTAAGCGTATGCTTATGTAAATCATATCCAATCTCATTCAGTTTCGCTTCTATCGTCTTTACAACTAATCCCCCGTTGATAGAAAGTATATTTTTAACATTTTCCAGAATCAATATACAAGGCTTATGATACTGAGCTATACGCAGTATTTCATAGAATAAACGGCCTCTCGGGTCGGAAATACCGCCTTGCTTTCCCGATATGCTGAAAGACTGACAGGGAAAACCTCCGCATAAAATATCGTGTTTGGGAATCTTTTTTTCGGGTATTTCAGTTATATCCCCGCTCGGCATTTCTCCGAAATTCAGCTTATACGATTCCCTTGCGTACAAATCTATATCGCTCGAAAATACGCACTCCAGCCTCCGCTTCTCCAAAGCGACCCTAAAGCCGCCTATTCCGCAGAATAAATCTATAAATTTAATACCGTTCACCCCGTCCGCAAATATAAAATTCTAAACCAAAACAAACAAAACCCAATATAATATATCATATTATATTGAAACATTTAGTTTCTTAAATGTAAATTTTTCGACTAAAACTTAATCGTTATATAATAATTCGTAATACTCGCAGAGCATTCTCGCCACTTCGAATTTTTCTTTAGCGCCGTTTATAGAATTTGCCATAATTACCCGCCACCCGTCCTGATTATTATAATACGTCGGGATTACTTTTTCGACAAGAACTTTTTTCAGCTCCCTGTAATCGTGTATGTCTGATTTCTGCCACGATTTAAACTCGACTCCGTCGCCGAACTGCCAGCCGTTTACCCCGTCTATGCATAACTCCGGCCACCAGCCGTCCAGAACCGAAACGTTTATTACCCCGTTCATCGCCGCTTTCATTCCCGAAGTTCCCGACGCTTCGAGCGGTCTGACGGGATTATTAAGCCAGATATCGCAGCCTCTCGTAAGCGCCGCGCCGATTTCCATATCGTAATTTTCCAAAAATACGACGTTGTTCGGGTATAATTCCGTCATTTTAGTAATATCATATACTATATTTTTCCCGTTGTCGTCCAGCGGGTGGGATTTACCGGAAAAAATTATCTGGATTTTATTGTTTTTAAATAAATTTTTGATAAATCTTTCGTCCCTGAATATAAGATTGGAGCGTTTGTACGGAGCGGCCCTGCGGCTGAAACCTATCAGCATAACGTCCTCTCTAAGTTTTACGCCCGCGCGTTTCTCAACAAAATCTATAAGCTCACGCTTGTTCTGCATATGCCTTTCGTAAAGAGCTTCGCGTTTCTTTACGGCTTCGTTTCCGGAAAGCTCCGCGCCCTTTGCGAGCTCAGCCATGGCTTCGTCCGTCCAGACGGGAGCGTAGACCGCGTTCGTTATGCCGATAATTTCGGAGCGGCCGTCTACTTTATCCCACATTTTGTTAGCCGTCTCTCCGTGAAGCTTCGCCACCCCGTTTGTTTTTCTCGAAAGCCTAAGGGCCGCGACCGTCATATTAAACGGATTCCCTCCCAGACTTTTTAACTGAGTCCGGTTAAATCCGCAGTCCGCGCCAATATACTGCATCGCGTCGAGCGAGTGCGACTCGTTGCCTTCTTTTACGGGCGTATGCGTCGTAAATACTATTTTCCGCTTGATTTCCGCGACCGCTTCGTCAAAAGACAGCCCCGGATTAATTTTAAGCCGTTTCGACAAAAGTTCAAGACCCGCGAACACGGCGTGACCTTCGTTGAAGTGATAAACGTCCGTTTCTATGCCGAGGGCTTCGAGAGCCCTTATCCCGCCCACTCCCAGGACGATTTCCTGCGCGAGCCTTTCTTCGGCGAACCAGCCGTATAGCTGACCGCATATCCAGCGGTCGTCTCCGGCGTTGCCGTCTACGTCAGTATCCAAAAGATATAAATTATTAACCCCGTCGGCGATATAACGCCATATTTTTACCTTGACCCTTCGTTTTCTTATAGTTACTTCGACTTCTTTGCCCGTATCTTCTAATTTGCCCGTATAATCGTTTTGCTTATACGCGTCGTACGGACGCAGGTCTCCCCCTATAAACTGTTCGCCGTAACCCTGTTTCCACTTAATGCCGACGGCCGTAACCGGCAGTCCGTCTCTCACCGCGCCCTTGAGATAATCCCCCGCAAGGATACCGAGACCCCCCGCATATGTTTTAAGGGAACTGTCCAGCGCGTATTCCATACAGAAATAAGAGCATTTGATTTGCCTGATTTTATTTAAGTCTTTTGCCATAATTAATTTTACCTCCGTTTATATATTTATATTTTATAATAACTAATATCTTAAATTTCAGCGCTTGACAAATAACGATTAAATATATATAATTGTAGTATATACAACTTCTTATGTAATTCGTATTATTTTCGAGGAGCTTATAAAAGTGAAAAAACGCAATATATTATATTCGTGGCGTTTCTATACGCTTGACCGTCATGAATATCACGAATGTATGGAAAAATTGTTTCCCTTGAATCTGACCGGAATAAGGCATCTTAATGCGATGTGCTCCGCTATGTCCCTTGTTTTTATGATTTTTCCCGTCCTAATAGAAAAAAACCTGTATAAGGCCGGATTCTATCTGTCAGTTTCTTTCCTCACCGCGGGAATAGCCGTTCTCGCGGGAATTAAAGAGCGCGAGCATAAAAACGACGGGAAACGGCTTTCCCGGCCGTTCGTCTACGCTCTTATGATTCTGGGCCACGCAAACCTGATAGCCTTCGGCATATATATAGGCGTATGGACAATGCCCGATACGCTTGCCGTCAATTTTATGGTTTTCCTGGTGTGCTCCCTGTTTCTGTTTATAAATCCCGCGGCGTTCAACCTGATTTTAACTTTGTGTTCGGTCGCAGTCTTTATTATATTCACCGTTACGATGAAAACCTCCTCGTTATGGACTTTCGACGCGGTCAACGCGCTCGTCGCGGGAGTCGTCAACGCGGCTTTTACATGGCTCGTCGTCAAATTCAGAATCTTGGCGGCGTATAACGCCGGTAAACTCGAGGAGGAACGCAACAGCTATTACGACCAGAGTACGGTTGACGAGCTCACTCAGCTTAAAAACCGCAGGGATTTTATGCAGACCTTTCAGAGATACCTGACAAGCTACAGGGATTCCGACGTTTATCTGTGTATCGCCGTAGCAGATTTGGATTTCTTCAAGAACTATAACGACTACTACGGTCACCCCGAGGGCGACGAATGTCTGCGCATGGTAGGCAAGGCGTTTAACGGTCTCCGCGGCGCGGCGGATATCT
>WRMA01000036.1 GCA_009777355.1 Oscillospiraceae bacterium
ATAACTTAACGCCGCGGGCAGTCCGGGGTTTTCCCGCCAGTATTCGTTTCTGAAATTATATAAAATCCCCCTGTAATCAGAAGTGTCAATAACATAAACGTCAAAATTATCGTTTGCTCTGAACTCCTCCGAATCTCTCGGCGTGACCTGAGCCAAATCAAGCTCCCCCGATTTTAACTGCAGCGCGCGCGAATTATAATCTTCGGCTATCTTAAAAATAATCTTTTCTATCTTCGGCGAGCCAAGGCAGAAATCGTCGAATTTTTCCATGATTATGCTTTGACCCATATCCCACGATATAAATTTATACGGCCCCGCTCCGACCGGGTTTTGATTAAAATTATCTTCAATTATATTTTTCCCTTCGAGAAGATGTTTAGGCAATATTCCGAGCGTGAGATAATCGGGCATAGCCGCGTTAGGAGCGGACAGCCTGAAAATCACGGTTTTATCGTCCGGAGTTTCAATCGAGATTATATCTTCGTAATTCGTAATATTTTCAGAGCCGTTCGCCTCGTCTCTAATTATATCGAAAGTAAATTTTACGTCACCGCTCGTAAGCGGCGCGCCGTCGTGAAACGTCAGGTCGTCGCGCAGAGTAAATATATATGATTTATCAGCGTCGTTCCATGTCCATTCGCTTGCGAGTCCCGGGATTATCCCGTTGTCTTCATCTCTCGCGGTCAATCCCAGAAACAGTAAGGAATTGATTTCGCCGTGCTCGTAAAGCGCGGGATTAATCGCGGCATAGTCCCCCGACCCGTAGACAAGAACGGAAGGGTCGAATTTTATACTATCTCCCGAACAGGCCGAAACAAGAATAATAGTAAACGCGAGTAACGTCAATATAAACGGCCCCGTAATTTGCTTGATTTTTTTCATTTTTTTATCTCCTTCTTAAATATTCCCCTATGTTTGTTATACATACGAGAGTCGTTATTAAAAACAGCGACGGGATTATAATAATCCACCAGCTGTTGGTCAGCAGCGCGCTCTGCGACAGGCTCATGAGAGAACCCCACGTCGCCGAACCCGGCGGCATACCCAATCCCAGAAAACTCAGCGTCGCCTCCGCCGCAATGGCCTGACTGACGTTATAAATAAGCATGAACATAACGCTCGGCAGAAAATTCGGCAGTAAATGACGCCTGAGTATATACGGGAATTTCGCTCCTGATAAACGCGCGGCAAGAATATATTCGCTTCTGTGAATCTGCCTGACCTCGGTTCTTATAATTTTTGAAATATTCATCCACGAAGTCATGCCGATAAGCAGAGACAGGGAAAGTACGGTCGGTTTCCCGAGCGCCGCCTGTATCGAAACGATATATAATACGGACGGTACGCTCATAATAATTTCAGTAAAACGCATGAGTAAATTATCAAGCCATTTGGGAGAAAGCCCCGATACCGCGCCGTATACTACGGCCGTAAACGCGGATACGGACGAAGCGAGCAAGCCGATTGCGAGAGATACCCGTCCTCCGTGAAGTATCATCCTGAACATATCCCTCCCAAGCTGGTCCGTTCCGAATATATAATTAATATCCGGAGGTTTTCTAATCGCGTCAAAATTCATACGCCCCGGATTTCCCGGAGAGATTATATCGGCAAAAACGCACGAAATTATAATTATACCGAGTATTACTGACGATAACACGGGTTTTTTAATATTACGCATAATTATTCAGCCGCAACTCCTTTCTCTGAAGTCTTTATCTCTGTTTTTCTCATACGGGGGTCGAGAAGTTCAGATAAAGTCTGCCCCGCGAGATTTGCCGCGAGAATAATAAACCCCGTAATGAGAGTAAGAGCCGACAGCATATTATAATCCCTGTACCGCGCGCTCTCGAAAGCGAGCCTGCCTATACCCGGATAACTGAACACCGTTTCAACTATATACGTCCCCGATATAATATGCGGAACGGAGACCGCCATAACCGTAATAAGCATAGGCAGAGCGTTTCGTAAACAGTGACGCAGAAGTATTCTCATGCCCGAAAGACGTTTGACCCGCAGAAGCAGAACGTAATCGAGCTTCAATTCTGAAATAATACGATTCCGGAACATATAAGAGTAATACCAAAGGTGAGAGAGAATCATTACCGAAACGGGTAAAATCAAATGCAGCGCGCGGTCTGCTAAACTTCCGTTTCCCCCGACTGAATAAGCCCCGCCCGTCGGCAGAATCTTTAAATTCACGCCGAAAATCAAAATCGCCGCGAGCGCGGCAAAAAACGCGGGTATAACGCTCGACGCGGTTCCCGCCCCGCATATAATCCTGTCCGCGGTTCCCCCCTCTTTCGCCGCGCAGAATACGCCGAGAAGAACCGAGAATACAAACGTCAGAATATAAGAGATTCCGCCGAGCAGCAGGGTGTTTTTCCATAATCCGCCGATAACGTGAAGAACGTCTTGTTTATAACGGTGGGATATGCCGAAATCTCCGGTCAGCGCGTTTCTAAGCCACGCGAAATACTGCGCGGCAACGGGCTTGTCAAGAGAAAGCCGCGACATAGCCGCCTCTCTCTGCGATTCGTTCATTCGTTCGACCGCTTCGCCGTAATAAGCGTCGAGGGGGTCTCCCGGCGCGAGCCTCGCAAGCCAGAACACGACCGCCGAAAGCGCCAGCAGAAAAACCACGAAAATAAAAAATTTTCTAACCGGTATTATAAAATTATAAACGATTATCATCCAACTTTCTTTTTATGTTATGTTTTTTTATATCAATTCCCGGACAAAATAAATAATGCCGGAAACACCGGCGTCACTTCCCGTAACGCTGAATACTTTCATAGCATCGTTTTTTTGTTTTTCTGTTTATTATATTTTTTTATATAATTTATACCCGCGCGCGCATATCTTCATGATATACGGCGGAAAATAGCCGTCAGGGAATATTATATCACGGCAAAATCAATTAGTCAAGACCGTTTTATATAAATTTAGGGCAACCGCATAAAAAATTTTTGACGTCATTTGGGGTTGATTTTGTAGGGGCGGCCATTGGCCGTCCGTGAAAAAACATAAAATTGCGTTAAATTCGCGGACGCGCAATGCGCGCCCCTACTCCGGCAATTATTAAAAATATATAAAAATATATAAAATGACGCTGTTTTGGGTATTGACAAAATAAATAATATGATGTATAATTGCTTTTACAGTAATAATTACCGGATATTTAAATTAAATTAATTTGTTTTTTGGAGGACCTCATGCAGGAAAATAATTTTGATATTGAAAACGGGGAAGAAGTTGAAATAGAAATCTATACGCTTACGGACGAAGACGGAAAAGAAAGCGATTTCGAACTCATAGGACGTAACGACCTCGGCGGTCAGTCCTACGTCGCGCTCGTTCCCGTCGGCGAAGACGGCGAAGAAATCGACGAGGACGAAGAAGGCGGGTTCGTGATATTAAAAGTGGTCGACGGCGAGAACGGGGAAGAAGAGTTTATCGAAATAGAGGACGACGAAGAGTTTGACAAAATAGCCGATATATTCGAGGACGAACTCTTCGAGGACGTCGACTACGACGAAGACGAAGAAAACGAAGAAGAAGACGACGACGAAGACGACGAATAACCTGAAGTGAAATAAAAAAAGTCCTGCTAAGTTAGTGATTGCCGCGAATAAAAACCAACAGCGAAGAAAATGGATTCGGACTTCCGGTGTGGGAATGCAGACCTCCCCGCGATTTATCGCGGGACGTTGGGAGCGCAAAGCATCGGAGAGAAGCCACCCTTGTTTAGGCAAGGTTTTGCTATTTGCGGCACACGGCTCGGCGGGCTTTTTTGATAGTCTGATAATTTATAATATAAAATAAATAAAATTTAATTTTTAAGGAGAGGGTTTTTTTATGAGTATGCAAAAAGTAAGAGTCGGCGTCGCGGGTTACGGGAATATGGGGAGCGAACACGCGAAATATCTGGCGGAAAACAAAATCGAACACGCGGAACTGACCGCTCTGTGCGATAATAATCCCGATAAGTTAGCAATGGCGAAGTCAAAGCTGGGCGAGGGTATAAAATATTTCGGCGATTATAAGGAAATGCTCGAAAGCAAACTGGTCGACTTGATAATTATCGCCGTACCCCATTATTTTCATCCCGTTATGGGCATGGACGCGCTTAACTCGGGCGTTCACGTGTTATCTGAAAAACCCGTCGGGGTCTATACGAAAAACGCCGCGGAGATGAACGGAATCGCGAGAAAAAGCGGGCTTACATACAGCATTATGTTCCAGCAGAGAACTCATCCCAATCATAAAAAAATAAAGGAACTAATAGATGAAGGCGTTTTGGGGGAACTTAAACGTATAGTCTGGATCGTGACGAACTGGTACAGGTCTCAGTCTTATTACGATTCGGGAACGTGGAGAGCGACGTGGGCGGGAGAAGGCGGAGGCGTACTGATAAACCAGTGCCCGCATAATCTCGATTTATGGCAGTGGTTTTTCGGTATGCCCGAGAGGATACGCGGATTCTGCGGCTTCGGGAAATACAGGGATATAGAGGTCGAGGACGACGTTACGGCATATATGGAATATAAAAACGGCGCGACGGGTACGCTCATAACCACGACCGGAGAAACTCCCGGAACGAACAGGCTCGAAATTTCGGGAGACAACGGCAAGTTAATATACGAGGACGGCGTTATAACCCTGTATAAAAACGAAGTTCCGGAGAGCGAGTTCAATAAAACCTACGCGGGCGGCTTCGGGAATCCCAAGCATGAGAAAACTATAATCGAAGTAAGCGAAAAAGGCTGGGACGACCATAAAAAAATCACGCAGAACACGGTTAATAATATAATAAATAAAGAGCCGCTGATTGCCGAGGCTTACGACGGCGTGAAAAGCCTCTCCCTCTCAAACGCGATATATCTTTCGACGTGGCTTGATTCATGGGTCGAACTGCCTATCGACGAAGATTTATATCTCGAAGAATTAAAAAAGAGAATAGCGACGTCAAAAACGAAATATAATATAGTCGAGCAGACAATAGACCTGAAAGGCTCTTCTAATATCTAAAATTATCTGAAATAAAAGATATATTGTTAAGTTTT
Organism: Oscillospiraceae bacterium; assembly: GCA_009777355.1. Taxonomy (GTDB): domain Bacteria; phylum Bacillota; class Clostridia; order Oscillospirales; family WRJC01; genus WRJC01. Next base: position 5,067 of record WRMA01000036.1, read on the forward strand.
TTTAAAGATGTAAACAAATTGATAAAAAACTCGTTTTATGTTGACAAACGGGCGATTTTGTGATAAGATTAGATATTAAACGTTTTGACGGATTAAATTGTCTGAAATAATAAATTTAAATAAAAAGAGCGGGAGAATTAAAATGCTGAATTTCCTGAACACCCCGAGCTTCGGAATAATGCAGAAAAATCTCGATATTCTTGCGCAGAGGATAAATATAACCGGTCAGAATATCACGAACGCGGAAACCCCTCACTATAAGGCGAAAAAACTCGAGTACGAAAATCTTTTTCAGGAAAAACTCGCCGCGCTGAACAATTCCTATACTATGCAGCTGAAATATTCGGGCGAAAAAAACAAAGAGAAACTCAGGGAATATCTCGGTTCGGTCGAGCCGACGGTCTTTACGGACGACAGAACCGAAACGAGAACGGACGGCAACAACGTCGATATAGATTACGAAAATCTCGAGCTGGCGAGAACGCAGCTGCAGTATAATTTCATGGTCAGAAAAATCACGGACGAATATAATTTATTAAGGCACGCCATAAGCGAAGGCAGGCAGTAGGGGGTAAATATATGTTTCTGAAATCTCTGAATATACCGGGCTCCGGACTAACCGCGGCGCAGTACAGGCTGAATATCATTTCGCAGAATATAACCCACGTCGAGACGACGAGAAGCGCGAACGGCGGAGCGTACAGACGGAAAGTTCCCCTGTATCAGGAGGTCGCGCTTGAACCCGTTTCCGTCGGCGGCGGACTAATCGGAAGCGACAGGCTTATGGGCGGCGCGTTTGCAAGCTATCTTTCGCGCGCTTTCGCGGAGCGGGGAACCGGAGGAGGCGGCCGCATAGGTCTGGGTTTCGACCGAGCGATAGGCAAAAAGAGAACCGAAGCGGAGGAACAGGAAGTAAACGGCGTGGTCAGAATCGCGCGAGTCGTCGAAGACCCGACGCCCGGTAAAATGGTCTACGACCCGGAGCATCCCGACGCGAACGAGGACGGATATGTGGAAATGCCGAATGTCGAGATGATTCAGGAAATGGTGAACATGATGAGCGCGGGCAGGTCGTACGAGGCGAACGTCCAGGTACTGAACGCGATGAAAGCGATGGCGATGAGGGCGCTCGAACTCGGAAGATAGATATTTAAATTAATTTTAATTTTGAACCGGAGGAATTATGGCTGCTATAACGCCGATAACGCCGCTGACGTCAATACAGCAGACAGTGAAGATTAACAGTATCCTGACAGAAGATACGCCGCAAAAAACCGGAGAGAGATATTCTTTTGCGGATATGCTGAAAGCGATGCTGAACAACGTGAACGAAACGGACGCGCTCACAAAAACCGACGCCGTCGATTTGGCTATGGGGTTTACGGATATGCAGGATTTGCATAATATAGAAATAAACGCGATACGCGCGGACCTCGCCCTCAGAACGATGACGTCCGTGAGAAACAAAGTTCTGGAAGCTTACAGCGAAGTAATGAGAATTACTATTTAGTTATTAGTTAATAGTTAATAATTGCTAATTATAAATTATAGAAGGCGGAGCGGATAAATAATTTATGAACAATGATTTAAATTTTAATTTTCAAACTCCGGAAGAGAATCCCGAGGATAACGGACTAAACGGACTGAATGAATCGAACGGATTAAATGGACTAAACGGGTCGAACGGGTTCGAATCCGACCCGGAAGACGCAGATAATACGGATATGGACGGTATTGACGCCGCCGAAATCAGTCCCGGAGAAACGGAGGACGCGGCGGCTTTGGGCGCGGAAGGGGAATCTGCCGCCGCCGAAACGGAACCGGAAAGAGAAAGGCATAGGTTCGTCATGCCCGACCGGTTATCGGTAACCGGGATTCTAAAAGCGTTCAGGGATTACTGGAACGGTTTTTCAAATAAAATCAAAATTATTATCGCTTCTTCCGCGGGAGGTCTTATTCTTCTTGCGGTTATCCTGACGGTCGCGCTTAATCAGACCCCTATCGTTATAGCCTATTCGGGTCTCGACGATATCGAAATAGGCGAGATAACTTCTATTTTGCAGACGAGCGGCATATATTATGAAGTCGACACTATGTTTAAGACTATATCGGTAAAGGAAAGCGACCGTTCGACGGTCGTCGGAACTCTCGCGATGCAGGGGTATCCCCAAAGCGGACGCATAGTTTACGAAGAAGAGACGAGCGGTAATATTCTGGAGACTTCGGCTGAAAAAACGGCGAGGGAGAAGAGAAATCTCGAGAGGAAAATCACGGCCCATCTCGACAGTATATCCGGGGTGAACTATTCGTCGGTGATTCTGACCGTTCCCGACAACGGCAGTACGGTGTTAAGAAGCGAAAGGGCCCCGTCCAGAGCGTCGGTGACGCTCCACCTGAGACCGGGAGCGGTATTTTCGCCCGACGCGATAAGAGGCATAGAGAACATGATACAGAAAAGCGTCGATAATCTTCAGCCCGAGGATATTATTATAATCGACGGGAACGGCAATCAGCTGAATATAGACATGGAGGACAGCGGCGAGAACAGATTCGCGACCGTCGCGGAGATAAAAGAAGACTTCGAACTGAGAAAAAAGAGAGAGATTTACGGCGATATAATGGAACTTCTGTCGCCGGTTTTCGGAGAGGACGGGATAACGATTGCCGTTACGGTCAAGAGCAATTTCGACGATTTGATTACGGAGGCGAAGAATTATTTCGGCGCGAACTTCAATCCCGATACCGAACAGCAGAGCGGGATACCCGAAAGGTCCGCGATAGATTACGGACTGACGACTCAAGACCCCGACGCCCACGGGTACGCCCCCGGGGATTTGAACCCGGACGCCGACGGGTATTATGAGTTCGCGGGGGATATTTCGGAGGGGGTGTACAGCGAGGACTATCACAGGCTGGACGAGTTTCTCGTGGACTATGTGTTTACCCAGTCCCAGAGAATGAGTCCGGAAATTACAAATATTGGCATTAGCGTATGGGTCAACGCGCCCGAACTCGACGACGAGCTTATAGACGCGTTTTACCACAGTATGTCCGTTTCGACGGGAATCAACGATATAGTTATGAAAAACCTCTCCGAAGACGACGAATACGAAGATTATCTCAGGAACTATATAGCGATAATAGCGACGAGATTTACGGGACTGCCGGATGTTCTTCCTGCGCCGAGACCGGGAGAGGTCATGAGGATGTTCCAGATGCTGATGATTTTGGGAGCGTCGGTTATAGTAATAATAATTTTGGTCATATGCATTATAGCGGCGATGAGCAGAAAGAGCAGGGAAAGGGAAATATTCGAGCAGAATGAAGCCGCCGTCCTCGCGGCCGGAGGAGCGGACGCGGCGGGTATTCTCGACCCGGGCGTCGCGTCGCTGGGCCTTGCCGCGGGAAAACGCGCGGCGGGAATATCGGCGGCCGACGACGAAGACGATATGGATACTATCGAGGCGAAAGAAAAGACGCTCAGACGCCAGATTAAACTATTTGCGGAGCACAATCCGGAAATCGCGGCGCAGCTCGTGAGAACTCTAATCAAAGGAGATGAAATGCCCGGTGGCTGATAAGAAATTTAACGGCAAACAAAAGGCCGCGGTCGTGATGGTCGCTCTGGGGGCGGACTCTGCCTCCAAAATCTACAGGAATCTGAAAGACGAGGAAGTGGAGCAGCTGACTCTCGAGGTGGCTACCCTGCCGAAGCTCGAGTCCGAAGACATGGACGAGGTTCTGGTCGAGTTCTACGAGATGTGCCTCGCCCAGAAGTATATAGTCGAAGGCGGGGTCGATTACGCGAAGGATATTCTCGAAAAGGCTTTCGGTATGCAGAACGCCCGGAACGTTATAGAAAAAGTTATAGTGTCTATCGGCAGCAAGTCGTTTGACTTCATGAAAAAGACCGACCCGAGGCAGCTATATAATTTTATACAGAACGAACACCCCCAGACGATCGCGCTTATACTGGTTCACGCGACTAAGTTTCAGGCGTCCAACGTCCTGGGGCTTCTCTCGAAAGAAAAGCAGGTGGAAGTCGTGGAGAGGATAGCCAAGATGGACAGGACTTCTCCCGACACTATCAAAGAAGTCGAGGACATGCTGAGAAAGAGATTATCGGCAATCGGCGCGAGCGACGTCGGGGATATGGGCGGCGTGAAATATACGGCGGAGCTCCTCAATTCGGTCGACAGGGGAACGGAGAGGTTCATATTCGACAATCTCGAGAAAAAAGACCCCGAGCTCGTCGAGGAAATCCGCAAGCTGATGTTCGTGTTCGAGGATATCACCGCGCTGGACGACGTCGCGATGCAGCTTCTCGCAAGAGAAGTCGACCCGAAAGACCTCGTCGCCGCCCTCAAAACGGCGAACGACGAACTCAAGGACGCGTTCTTCAGGAATATGTCGAAGAGAAACGCGGAAAATATACAGGAAGACATCGAATACGCGAGAGGGATTCGTTCTAGAGACGTCGAGGCCGCGCAGCAGCGCATAGTGAGCAAAGTGCGCGAACTCGAAGAGGGCGGGCAAATCGTGATTTCGCGCGGAGGTGAGGATGATATTGTCTAAGCTTGGAACTGTCTACAACATGAACGCGGTGGTCTTGGGAGAAGAGTATACTATACCCGTAACGAGGAATATCGCGGACGAAGAAGAAAATACGGAAGAGCCGGAAAATAACGAAGACGGAGAAGATACCGGAGACGGGATTGAGAACGACGGAGACGGCGAGGCGGAGGAAGACGAAGAGGACGAGGAAGAGGCGGAGGCGAGAAGACTCAAAGAGGAAGAAGAGGAAATAATGCGGATTGAGGCCGAAATCGCCGCCCGCCGCGAAAAAGAACTCGCCGAACTCGCGGAGCTTGAAGAAAAGGAAAGAATAAAAAACGAGATAGTAGCTCTCGCGACGGCTCAGGCGAACAGGACTTCGGAACTGATTATAAGCCATACCCTCGAAAACGCCAGGGCCGAACTGGGCGCCGCGGCTTCTCAGGGTTATTCGGACGGGTTCGAATCCGGAAGAAACGAGGCGCTGGGCATCGTTTCGGCGGCTCTTGAAAAGATAAATCTTCTTGCCGGAGAAATCACGAAAATGCAGGACGAAATGCTGCGGGATTTCGAAGAAGAAATGTTTAATATAACAGCCGAGATTTCGCGCAGGGTACTGAAAAGGGAAATAGACGAAAAAGACGAGTATCTCGTCGTTCTGTTTGAGGAAGCGGTAAGAGATATAAAAGCGGAGAGTTTCGTTACGGTGACCGTGAGCGAGTCGCAGACCGGTTTCGCGGTGAGGAATATAGATTTGTTTAAATCGAAAGTCGCGAATATAGAGGACTTCAGAATTATTTCGGATAAAGACGCGGACAGGGGAACGATGATAGTCGAAACGGAGAAAACGGTCGCGGACGCGAGCTTTTCGGTTCAGATGGACGAAATCGACGCCGTTATAAATCAAATGAAAGAAAATCTTTCGGCTGATTTGATAAATATATAATTTTCAGATAAATATTGGATAAAAAGGTAAAATTTAAAAATGTCTTTTTTGATTAACAAAGAAAAATATGATAGCGATATTAATAGTGTGAGTGAAAAAAGACGCTTGAACGGATTAAGGGAATTAAGAGAAAATATAAAATATTCGCGGACCGTCTCGCATTACGGTAAAATAGAAAAAGTCGTGGGAATGACTATCGAGTCGAGCGGACCGGAGGCGAACGTCGGCGATTTGTGCTATATATACCCGACGAGAGCGCATAAATTATCCGGCGGAGGCATAAAAGCCGAGGTAATAGGCATACACGAGAAGAGAGTTTTTCTTATGCCGTTCGAAGACATAAGCGGTATCGGACCGAAAAGCCTGGTCGAATCGACGGGAGAAACTCTGAAAGTACCAGTCGGAGACGCTTTGATGGGAAGAATAGTAGACGGAGTCGGGAATCCCATAGACGGCAAAGGCGAAATAAAAGCGGAGAGATATTACGCGGTAGAGAATAAAATAGAGAATCCCCTGCAGCGTCCGAGAATAGAAGACAGGATAACTATGGGGGTAAAGGCAATCGACGGTCTCCTGACGGTCGGGGAAGGGCAGAGAATCGGGATATTTTCTGGCAGCGGCGTGGGAAAAAGCACGCTGCTGGGAATGATTGCGAGAAACGTCGAGGCCGATATAAACGTTATCGGACTCGTCGGCGAGAGGGGCAGGGAAGTAAACGAGTTTATAGAGAGAGACTTAAAGGAAAAAGGTCTCGAGCGTTCCGTTCTGGTAATCGCGACGTCGAATCAGCCGGCTATGCAGAGACTGAAATGCGCGATGACCGCGACGACGATCGCCGAATATTTTAAAGACAGGGGCAAAAAAGTCCTGCTCATGATGGATTCGCTGACAAGATTCGCGAGGGCGCAGAGGGATATAGGCCTCGCGGCGGGTGAAACGCCGATAGCAAGGGGATACACCCCGACGCTGTATTCGGTTATGCCGAAGCTGCTGGAGAGGGCGGGGCGTTTCGACAGGGGTTCTATCACGGGGATATATACCGTTCTCGTCGAGGGAGACGACGTAAGCGAGCCTATCGCCGACGAAGTCAGGGGGATAATAGACGGGCATATAGTATTGTCCAGAGAAGTCGCCATGAGGAATCACTATCCCGCGATAGACGTTCTGGGAAGTATAAGCCGTCTGATGAACGATATAGTCGATAAGGGGCATCTGAAGCTTGCGGGAGAGATGAGAAATCTGCTGTCGACTTATAATACGAACGCCGATTTAATAAATATAGGCGCGTACAGAAAAGGTTCGGACGTTAAAATCGACGAGGCAATCGCGAAAATAGACAGGATAAACGCTTTTCTCCGTCAGGAAACGATGGAAAGCTTCGACTATAAGAAAACGGTGAAAATCATGTCCGAAACGCTCCGTAAATGATTGTTATATAGTAAATATAGATAAATATAAGTATATATATGAAAAAGTTTAAATTTAATCTCGAGAGCGTTTTAAAATACAGGGAGAGCTCGGAACGTCAGGAAAAAGGCGTTTTATCTGTAATGAACGCCCAGCTCAACGGACTTTTGGACGAGCTTGCGAAGTTAAATTCAGACTACGGCGGAACAGCGCGGGAGCTTGAAGAGGCGTCGGGCGGCGGAATAAGTATTATGGAGATAAGGTCGAAGTACGCGATACTTGAAAACATAGCGTTCTATATCGCTAAAAAAACGGAGGAAATCGAAGAACAGAAACGGCATATAAGCAGGCAGACGGCAGTCGTTACCAGGGCGATGCGCGCTACGAAAACGATGGACAGGCTAAAGGAGCTCAGATATAAAGAGTATGTCAAAAACGAGAACAGGGAACAGGAAAAGTTCATCGAGGAATTCGTATCGCAGCGGCAAATGTCGAAGAAAACAATCTGATAATAATTATTTATTATCTGTTATTTGTTAATTTTAGATAAAGGAGGTGAGAAAAAGTGAATACGGCAAATATAGGCGCGTATAATATCGCGGCGGCCGCGCAAAATTCCGGTAAGGCGAATTTGATAGTTTCAAATCCGGCGGGGGAAAATATAACATCGTTTCAGGAAGCTCTGAAGAAATATTTTTCCGACGCGAACGCTAATATTAATCCGAGCGGCAAAGGCGCGGCGGAAACGGCTTCCGAACGGTTTGACTACGACGGAGAAACTGCGGACGATATAAGCCGGACTCTCGAAATGCTGGGGGTTCCGCAGGATATAATCAGTCTGATAAATAATTATTTTACGCGGGATATTTTAAGCGGCGGCGCGGCGGCGGGACATTTAGCGAACTTTATCGATGAAATTTCAAGCGGCGAAACGATACCCGGAGGCGTAAAACAAAAATTGGACGAGTTCGCCCTGATGTTAAAAACAGCGGACGAGTCCGGAGTTTTCAAAGGACTGAGTAATAATAACAGTTACGCTGATTATATTAACGTTCAGGCCGGTTTTTACCGGGGAAACGGGTTTGATAACCCGGCGCATGCCGATTACGGCATGAGAGAACGCGCGGAGCTTATGACGAAAGCCCTCGCGAATCTTGACGGAGCGGGCAAAGCGAAAACGGACGGAATTACGCAGACCGGGCAAAGACTTCTGACAATAACGGAAACGTCGGCTTCAATGCAGATACAGACGCAGACGATATCGGTTAATACGGCGGCGACGATAGAAGATATGTTTTACGCAATGAGAAAAACGCCGGGAATTATAGTAAACGCGGACGTTTCTGAAATATCGCAGGGTAAAGCGGCCGGTTTTGATTTCGTTTCGATAAGCGGCGCGGAAGGCGGAACGGACGCGGCGGCGATATTAGAGCAGACCGGTACGGCTAAATTAAATCCGGAAGAAACCGGAGGAACGCTTAACGATACGCATACGGGAAAACCGGACGGAGTACAAATCAAAACGCGAACGCCGTCAGAAACAGAAGCGGAGAAAAAAATAATTGCGGCGGGAGACGTTAATCTGGTCCGGACGCAGGCTGAAAGTCAGAAATCAAGCGTAAGCATGGCGCAGGCGGCCGATGAAATCTCAAAAATCATAGCCGAGAATATCAATACGCGGGATATTGCGGACGCTTCGGAAATTTTTAAAGGCGAACTCGAAGGGGAATTTGAAATCAAACTGAAACTGTCGCCAAGAGAATTAGGAGAGCTTTCGGTAAAGGTTTTGTACGACAGCGTCAAAGGCAGCGTGGTCCTCGATATCGCGGCGGCGAATAAAGCGGCGGAATCCGGTATATTATCGCGTATATCCGACCTGAGGGAATCCCTCGCGTCGCGCGGGGTGAATCTTGAGAACGTCGAAGTAAACGGCGGAACTCTCGAACACGGCGGGCAAAGCGGCCGTAACGGAGCTAATCACAACCGTTACGATTCGCAGAACTCGCAAAACTCGCAGAACGGCGGAAACAACAGAAATAACGGAAACAGCGGGTTTAATCTAAATTATGCGCAAACGTCTGAAATCCGCGAAACGGCGAGACGCGAAATGATTATGAATCACATGAGAAGCCGCAGACTTTTTTATCAGACAGTGTAATAAATTATTGAAATTAAGTTAAAATAAAAAAAAAGGGGGAATGAAAGTTGTCTAATATACCTGGGGTCGGCTCGACTGAAACGCAGTACAGATACTCTACGTCGCAGGCTTCAGCAAGTACCGGTCCGAGTATGCAGGATTTTATGATGCTCATGGTTGCCCAGATGCAGAATCAGGATATGTACAGCGACCAGGACAACACGCAGTTTATGGCGCAGATGGCGCAGATGGCGTCGATGAACGCGATGCAGGAACTGACGAACGCGTTTATGTCGTCTATGTCGATGAACTATATAGGCAAGTATGTAAGGGCTTCGGCGTTTACGTACGACGAAAAAGGTTCTGATTTAAAGCCCGTAAGAGCGGAAGGATACGTCGAGATGGTCAATTTTAACGCCGGAAAAGCGATGGTTCTAATCGGCGACACGTGGTTCAATATAGGCGACGTTTACGAAGTGAGAACGGACGCGCCGGAAGAAGAATCCGGGGAAAACGGCGGAACGGAGACGTAATCTATAGAAATTATTAAATTATCAAGAAAGTTGGTGATACGAAATGGCGGTTGACAATAATATAAACAATATTAATATAAATCGCATAAATACGCAGAAAATCGGCAGAAGCCAGGAAGCTCAAGAGAGTCGCGGCAGGGAAAAAAGCGTCGCTAAATCGTTCGCCGAAATACTGAAAGAAACGGCAAAGGCGAATAACTTAATCGCGAACGACATAAAACTCAGGCAGTATTCCCTGAATATCGGAACTGAAGATATTCGGCGGGAGCTTGTATTTTCGAAGCACGCGAAGCAAAGGCTCGCTCAGAGAAATATAGACATAGATTTCGAGCTGATTGACAAAATAAACGGAGCGGTGAAAAAAGCGTCGGAGAAAAGCATAAGAAACGCTCTCGTATTGTCTGAAGAGTCCGCTTTTATAGTAAGCGTGGACAAGAATATAGTCGTTACCGCGATGAACAGTCATGAAATGCGCGAAAACGTAATTACGAATATCGACGGAACCGTAATATTATAACCGGACCCGTAAAAAATAATTAATAATCACTAATTATTGAGGGGAGTTATTAAATTCTGATTACAGAGGAATTTATATTGCGGTTCAGATAGCTGAAATTAAAGCAAAAATTAAAAATTTATTTATTTATTTGAATCGAGGTAAAATTATTTATGATGAGATCGCTTTATTCCGGAGTTTCCGGATTAAGAACCCATCAGGTTAGAATGGACGTCATAGGCGCGAACCTGGCAAACGTGAACACGGTCGGCTTCAAAAGCAGCAGGGTGACGTTCAGGGATATCCTGTACCAGACAAGCATCAACGCGACCGCTCCGAACGAAGACGGAGCGGGAGCGGGCAGAGGAGGGGTGAACCCGTCGCAAATCGGACTCGGGGTGCAGCTTTCGTCGATAGACGTGCTGAACACGAGGGCGGGCCCGATGCTGACGGACAAACCGTTCGACTGCTACATAGACGGAGAAGGATATTTCATGGTAATCGACTCGAACGGCGTGGAATACTTCACGAGGGTGGGGGACTTCTCGCTCGACTCCCTGGGATATCTTGTAGACGGGAACGGAAACTTCGTCATGGGTTTGTCGGGCAGGGATTCGGCGGACCCGGCGGACCCCACGTTCGGAGTCGACGAGCTTTCCGAATTTGTTCCCATCAGACTGGGAGAAGACCCCGAAGAGTTCCAGAACTATACCCAGGTAAGCATAGGGCTGGACGGTATCATCAGGGGATACGACACGGCCGACGAAGAAGACCCCGTGCATGTTTTGGGACAGGTCATTCTGTTTAAGTTTATAAACAACGACGGTCTCTCGCACGAAGGGAATACTTACGTCCGCCCGACGGCAAACTCCGGCGTTCCCACGGCGTACTCCCCCGGAGTCGGAGGAGTGGGCAGGGTAATAACGAACAGGCTCGAGATGTCGAACGTCGAGCTGTCGAGAGAGTTCACGGACATGATAGTGACGCAGAGGGGATTCCAGGCGAACTCCAGAATAATCACGGTAAGCGACGAAATGCTTCAGGAACTCGTGAACCTGAAGAGATAAACAAGATTTATTCTAATCCTGCGGGGACGCGTAAAGCGCGTTCCCGCGGGATAAAATAAAAAGGCGGTAGGCGAAATGATAAAAGTAAGAAAATTGAGCAAAGAAAAAGAGGAGTTTTATATTAATCCCTCGCTGATAGAAACGGTCGAGATGAAACCCGACACTATCGTGACCCTGATTAACGGCAAAAAATATATAGTCTCGGATACGGTCGAGGAACTTCTGGGCAGCGTCGAGAACTATTATAAAATAGTCGGGGTGATTCCGCCGCAGATAATATTTAATTCGTATGATTTCGGCGGCGCGTCGGAAGATAGTTTTTAGGGTGGGTTAAAGCTTTTAAAATTAAAAAAAATGCTGAAAAATGTGTTGACAATAGAATAAAAATGTGATATAATCGTATCAGGATTGGTTTGGGTTTAATTTAAATTTGAATATATTGGCAAAACTGCTGAGAAGCAGTGACGCAAAGCTATAGGGTCTTGCCGCGGCGTTTTGAGGATTTCGGAGTTTTATATTGCGCGGGAGACAGCCAGTTGCACTACTACGGTCGGGTTCCGGTATCCGCTTGGCGCGGGTTTTCGGAGCCGGGTTGTACTTTCTGTCACTTTCTCGGAATGCCTGCGGAAAGTGCTTTTGTTTTTGTTTGAGTAAGGAAAATTGTCGGAACTGTTGGTTTTTTTGTATGGATATAATGTCTCTTATCGGACTTATAGCGGCGGCGGGGCTTATGCTCTACGGAATATCGGACGGCGGGAGCGTAAGTAATTTTATAAGCCCGGCGGGCGCCGCGGTAACCGCGGGAGGAACTCTCGCGGCGCTGACCGTTACGTTCTCTCCGAAGGTCTTCGCGTCGGCGCCGAAGCTGCTCCTGAAGATATTTTTACCCCGGATATTCAATTATTATAATCCGCTGAAATATATAGCCGATATCGAGGAAATCGCCGACGGAGCGAAAAGACGCGGAATAGTGGAGATTGAAAAAGAAATAAGTGAAAATAAATATAAGGACGCTTTGATGAAAAAAGGACTGCTGCTCGCGGCCGACTACGAAGAGCCCGAGTATATCAGGGAAGTAATGGAGACGGATTTGGACTATATGATAGAGAGGCACAAGGCCGGAATCAGGTTCTTTGAGAAAGGCGCGCTCTACGCGACGGGATTCGGGATGCTGGGCACTCTTTCGGGGCTGATAAATATGCTTGCGGCGGCGGACGAGCCGTCGGGCATAACGAAAAACATGGCCGCCGCGCTGCTCACGACGTTCTACGGGCTTATACTGGCTAACGCGGTGTTTCTCCCTCTCGCGAACAAGCTTCAGAAAAGAAGCGACGACGAGGTACTGTGCAAACAGCTGGCGATAGAAGGAGTCATATCTATCGCGAACGGCGAGACGCCCAGACAAATCCAGAAGAAACTGGCGTCGTACGTTCCTCCGGCCATGAGAAAACCGGGATAAATCGATATAAAAAAATATAAAAGGGAATTAATTCATAAAATTGCTGAAATAGTGATAAAATAAAAATAAAGGAAAATTTATTTAAATCTATTGACAGGCAATTTAGTTGATGATATAATATGTGTATTGTTTTGCGGTTAGGAAGGTGAAATCGGATTGGCTGAAACGTTAACTCAAGCTGAAATCGACGCGCTGTTAAGCGAATTCGGCGGCGATTCGTCGCCCGCCCGGACCGTGGACGCCGGACAGGGAATAAAATATAAGGAGCACGATTTCCGGAATCCTAAGTTCTTCTCGAAAGACCAGCTTAAGCATATATCGCTGATATACGACACCTATGCGAAGCACCTGTCGCAGTTTATGTCGGGGGTCCTGAGGGCGGAGTGCAGCATAAATATATATTCGGTAGAGGAACAGCAGTATTTTGAATACAGCAACGCGCTGCCCGACTCGATTATGATGGGAGTCCTGGACGTCAAGCCTCTGGAAGGCAGTATGCTCATAGAAATAAAGAGAGACACGTGCTATATGATAATAGAGAGGCTTCTCGGAGGAGACGGCGACGCGCCGTTCGTTCCCGACGACTTTACGGATATCGAGGAGAGGCTGCTGGAGAGATTTTACTCCCAGATTATAAGGTTTATAAAAGATTCGTGGGCGAACGTGACCGATATGAACCCGAAGCTCGACAGGCTGGAGACGAACTCCAGGCTCACCCAGATTATGCCGATAGACGAAATAGTCATTATCGTTCTGATGAACGTGAAAATCAACGACCACGAAGGCTCCATGAGCGTGTGCATACCGTGCATAAATCTGGAGAAGATTCTCGGAGACGCGGCGAATTACGCGATGATGAGCAGGAAAAGAAGAAAAGACGATATAGACAAGAAGAGAGAAAGTATTCTCGAACAAATAAAGACGTCGGAGCTTGATATCAGGGGTATTCT
>WRMA01000037.1 GCA_009777355.1 Oscillospiraceae bacterium
GTTATAGGATTCACGGAACGGGGGGAACGGATTTTCAATAGACCTCTTGCGAAATTAAAATCCTAATTGTAGGGGCGCGCATTGCGCGTCCGCAAAACCAACGTAAATTTAATGTTTTTCAGACGGACGGCCAATGGCCGCCCCTACATGGTAACGTGATTTCGCAAGAGGTCTAATATCCGTTACCGCGTTTTTTATGACCGGCTGCAAAAAAATTTATTATACGTTGATGAAATGTTAAAAAATAAAGAGTATAATAATATATTTGAGAAGTTAAAAATAAAATTAGGGACGGAGGAATTGAACAGTGTCGAAACCGGCGTATTTGATACTTGAAAACGGCAGGATATTTGAGGGGAAATACTGGGGAGCTATTCGGGATACATTCGGCGAGATTGTATTTTCGACGGCGATGACCGGATATTTGGAAACCCTTACGGACAACAGTTATTTCGGACAAATCGTTTTGCAGACTTTCCCGTTAATCGGGAATTACGGGATTATCCCCCCCGACTTCGAAAGTTTATCGCCCGAGGCTAAACCAAACGGATATATCGTAAAATCATGGTGTGAAGAACCCTCAAATTTTCGGAGCGAGGGTAATCTTGACACTTTTTTAGAAAATCGGGGGATTCCGGGTATTTACGGTATAGATACGAGGGAAGTAGCGAAAATCATCAGGGAAAACGGGGTGATGAACGCGAAAATCACGGGAGACAGGGACAATATAGATTTTGACGAAATCAAGAATTACAGGACGGTTGACCAGATTAGAAAAGTCTCGCGCGGGGAGATAAAGGAGTTTAAAGGCGCGGAGAGCAGATACAGGGTCGTTTTGCTCGATTTCGGGCTTAAAGAAAGCATAAAGCAAAGACTTCTGGCGCTTGGGTGCGACGTATGGGCCGCGCCGTACGATACGGACGCGGAGAAAATCAAGAATATGGAACCCGACGGGATTGTCCTGTCGGACGGACCGGGAGACCCGGAGGAAAATCCGGGGGTTATAAATAATTTGAAAGAGATATTAGATTTAAATATTCCGGCGTTCGGGATATGCCTCGGGCATCAGCTGCTCGCCCTGGCTAACGGATTCAGGACCGAAAAGTTAAAATTCGGTCACAGAGGTGCGAATCAGCCGGTGAAAAGTCTGTCCGGTTCAACGAGACCGGGGGTATATATAACAAACCAGAATCACGGATACGCCGTAGTAAACGAGAGTATAGACAAAAACATAGCCGAGTTGTCTTTCGAGAACGTGAACGACAAGACCTGCGAGGGTATAGATTACATAGACAGACCGGTTACGTCGGTTCAGTTTCACCCGGACGATTGTTTAAGTCCCCACGGCACGGGATTTATATATCATAAATTTATCGGAATGATGTCCGGGAACAGGAAAAACAGTAAACAAGGGGGAAATAATTAATGCCGCTGGATAAAAGTATAAAAAAAGTTATGGTTATAGGTTCGGGGCCTATTATAATAGGACAGGCCGCGGAGTTCGACTATGCGGGAACTCAGGCCTGCAGGGTGCTGAAGCAGGATAATATAGAGATTGTTCTGCTTAACTCTAACCCCGCGACGATTATGACGGACAGCGCGATTGCCGACAGGATATATATAGAGCCGCTGACCCTGCCCACGGTCAAGAGGATAATAGAGAAAGAGAAGCCGGACAGTATATTGTCGAGTCTGGGCGGGCAGACGGGGCTGACTTTGTGTATGCAGCTCGCCAAAGACGGATTTCTGGACAAGCATAACGTTAAGCTTCTCGGGTCTTCGCCCGAGACGATAGACAAAGCCGAGGACAGGCAGATATTTAAAGAGACGATGCAGAAAATAAATCAGCCGGTTATTCCGTCGGCGATTGCGAATAATCTTGAGGGCGCGTTTGAGTTCGCGGAGAAAAACGGCTATCCCGTGATAGTAAGGCCGGCGTTCACTCTGGGAGGAACGGGCGGAGGATTTGCGAATAATGCCGGAGAACTCGCCGAAATCGGCAAAGGCGGTCTCGGCGCGTCGCCTATAAATCAGATTCTTGTGGAAAAATCTATCGCGGGCTGGAAAGAAATCGAATTTGAAGTGATGAGGGACAGGACGGGCAACGCGGTTATTATATGCTCGATGGAAAATTTCGACCCGGTGGGAGTTCATACGGGAGACAGTATAGTCATAGCTCCCGCGGTCACTCTGTCGAACAAAGAATATCAGCTGCTCAGGACGGCGTCTCTCGATATTGTCCAGGCGCTCGGGGTCGAGGGAGGCTGCAACGTTCAGCTCGCGCTGAATCCGGATTCTTTTGAATACGCAGTAATCGAAGTGAACCCGAGGGTTTCGCGTTCCTCCGCCCTTGCGTCGAAGGCGACGGGATATCCCATAGCGAAAGTCGCGACGAAAATCGCCATAGGATATAATCTGGACGAGATTATAAACGCCGTTACGGGAACTACTTACGCGGCGTTCGAACCCGCGCTCGATTATATCGCGCTGAAGCTGCCGAAATGGCCTTTCGATAAATTTGTATACGCCAAAAACGATTTGGGAACGCAGATGAAGGCGACGGGCGAGGTTATGAGTATTTCTGATAATTTCGAGGACGCCCTTATAAAAGCCGTAAGGGGAGCGGAGCTCGGGCTGTCTCTGCCCGAACTGCCGAAGCTGAACGGGCTTTCGGACGGCGAGATAAGAGACAGGCTGTATATGACGACGGACGAGAGACTTTTTGTCGTTTACGAAGCTCTGAAACGAAATATAAGCGTCGGCGAAATATATAACATAACGAAAATAGACGAGTGGTTTTTATATAAAATAAAAAATATAGCGAACGACCCGCAGAAATATATGTATTACGAGAAGCCGGGGAGTCTGGTATATAAAATGGTCGACACGTGCGCGGGTGAATTTGACGCGCAGACTCCGTATTTTTATTCTGTTAAGGCGGGAGAGACCGGCAGCGAGAACGAGGCTCTCGGGTTTATAGAAAAGAGCGTTCAGGCGAAAAAAGAGAGGGTTCTGGTCCTCGGTTCGGGACCGATTAGAATCGGTCAGGGAATCGAATTCGACTATGCGTGCGTACACTGCGTGTGGTCGCTGAAAAAAATGGGGTACGAAGTAATAGTCGTGAATAACAATCCGGAAACTGTGTCTACCGATTTTGATACCGCGGACAGATTATATTTCGAGCCGCTTACGATTCACGACGTTATGCGGGTTATAGAAATCGAGAAGCCGCTTGGGGTTATAGTCGCGTTCGGCGGGGGTACGGCGATTAAGCTTACGCAGAAACTGGCCGACAGAGGAGTCAGGATACTCGGAACGTCGGCGGACGCGATAGACATATGCGAGGACAGGGAGAGGTTCGACAAACTTCTGGAGGATTTAAAAATCAACAGGCCCAGAGGGTTCGGGGTTATGACAGAGGCTGAAGCTTTGAAAGCCGCCGGAGATTTGGGGTATCCGGTGCTTATGCGTCCGTCTTATGTTTTAGGCGGCCAGAACATGATAATAGCGTATTCGGAGTCTGATATTAAAGAATACATGGAGATAATATTGAGGCAGAAGCATGACAATCCGGTATTGATAGACAAATATTTAAGCGGCAGGGAAATCGAAGTCGACGCAATCTGCGACGGTAAGGATTTGTTAATCCCGGGGATTATGGAGCATATCGAGAGAACGGGGGTCCACTCGGGAGACAGCATAGCGATGTATCCCCCGGCTCATGTCGGCGATAAGCTTGCGGGGAGAATATTTGACGTGACCAAAAAAATATGCGGCGCCCTTAAAGTACGGGGGCTGGTTAATTTACAGTATGTTATCGCCGGCGGCGAGATTTACGTAATCGAAGTAAACCCGAGGGCGTCGAGAACGGTGCCGTATATAAGCAAGGTCACGGGGATTCCTATGTGCGAGCTCGCTACGAGAACGAGCATGGGAGAAAGTCTCGGAAGTCTGGGTTATAAATCGGGCGTGGGGAAAATTCCGCCGTACGTCGCGGTTAAAGTACCGGTGTTTTCGTTTGAGAAGCTGACCGATTTGGACACGCATCTCGGTCCGGAAATGAAATCGACGGGCGAAGTTCTGGGGCTGGGCAAAAATCTTCAGGAAGCGTTATATAAAGGACTGCTCGCCGCGGGGTATAAATTAAGCAGGGAGGGCGGCATATTCATAAGCGTCCGGGACGGCGACAAAGACGAAATCTGCGATATCGGCAGAAGGTTCGCGGGATTGGGATTTGAGATTTACGCGACGCAGGGTACGGGAGAGATATTAAAAAAGGCGGGGCTCAGCGTTTCGACCGTTAAGAAAATACACGAGAGCGATAAAAATAATACTATGACGCTTCTCGAAAGCGGTAAAATCAGCTATATAGTTTCGACTTCGGCAAAAGGGCGTAATCCCGCGAGGGACAGCGTAAAAATAAGGCGCAAGGCGAGTATGCTCAGAATCCCGTGCCTTACGAGCCTCGATACGGCCCACGCGATTGCGGACAGTTTAATCAGCCGTTACAGCGAGCTCAACACGGAGCTTATAGACATAAATAATTTAAGAAGCGAACGTTTGGAGATGAAATTCACGAAAATGGAAGGCGCGGGCAACGACTGTATTTATATAGACCGTTTTGGTTCTGAAAACAAAGGGGAAATAAATTCGCCCGAGTCGCTCTCGGTTTATCTGTGCGACAGGAATTTCGGAGTGGGAGGAACGGGAGTCGTCTTGATACTGCCGCCGGACGGGGATAATAAAAATAACGCGGACGCGAAAATACGCATATTTAATCTCGACGGAAGCGAGCCTGAGGTGTGCGGCGGCCCGTTGAGATGCGCGGGGAAATATTTGTACGACGCAGGTCATGTGAAGAAGAGCGAAATCAGAATCGAGATGAACAGCGGCGTAAAGAAACTGGAGCTCGAAACGCAGAACGGCCTTGTTTCGTCGGTTAGGACGGACATGGGAAAGGCCGAATTTTCTCCGGGGAAAATCCCGGCGAACTTACCCGGGGAGAGTATTATAAACCGCGAGGTTTTTATAGACGGGGAGAAATATAATATAACCTGCGTATCTATGGGGAATCCCCACTGCGTTATATTTTCGGGAGACAATACGGATATTCTCGATATAGAGAAAATAGGGTCGAAATTCGAGAATAATTTGAAATTATTTCCAGAGAGGGTAAATATAGAGTTTGTGAAAGTCATGAATAATAACGCCCTTAAAATGCGGGTCTGGGAGAGAGGAAACGGCGAGACCCTTTCAAGCGGAACGGGAGCGTGCGCGGCCGTCGCGGCGGCGGTGTTAAACGGATATATGCGAAAAGGCGAGGACATACGGGTTATACAGAAAGGCGGGGATATTACCGTGAATTACACGGACGAAGCCGTCTATATGACCGGAGACTGCAAGAAAGTCTTCGAGGGAGTAGTGTTGATTTAAAATTATAGATTAAGAAAGGGGTAGAAATTATGCGCGAGTTGATGACGCAGGTCGCCGAAAGAATAAAGGAACTTCGGGAAATATTCGGATTTGACGCAAAAACGGTAGCCGGAAAGTTAGGCATACCGGAAGAGGTTTATTTGAATTACGAAGTTTCGGGTACTGATATTCCCATAAGCGCGGTATATAATCTGGCTAATATATATAAAGTGGATATGGGCGAGATTTTATCGGGAACGTCGCCGAAGCTGAACACGATTAGTTTAGTGAGAAAAGGCGAGGGAATAATAATCGAGAGGTTCGAGGGTTATGTTTATGAAAATATAGCCTATAAATTCATGCATAGAAAAATGGAGCCTATGATAGTTACGCTTGAGCCTTGCGTTTCGGGTGAGAAACCAAAACTCGTGACGCACAAAGGCCAGGAAATAAATTTATGCCTGGAGGGTGAAATGGTCGTTTATTACGACGACGGCGAAATATATCTGAAAGAGGGTGACTGCGTCTATTTCGACCCGCTTCACCCTCACGGCCAGAAGGCCGCGTCGCCGGATAAGCCGGCGAAGTTTCTGACGGTTATAAACGACGAATAGTTACAGATAAGTTACAGATAAAATAATAGAGGTGGAATAATATGCTTGCGGACAGATATTTGGACAGGGTAAAATTTGATTCGTATGAGGATTTTAAGAGTAATTATAAAGTAAAGGTTCCGGAGGATTTTAACTTCGGGTTCGATATAGTCGACGTTTACGCAAAAGAATCGCCGGATAAGAAAGCGCTGGTCTGGTGCAACGATTACGGCGAGGAAAAAATATTTACTTTTGGGGATATAAAAAAATACAGTAATAAAATCGCGAATTTTTTAGTTAGGACAGGGATAAAGAAAGGCGACACGGTAATGCTTCTGTTGAAACAGCATTACGAATACTGGCTTGCCGCCGTCGCTTTGCATAAAATCGGCGCGATTCTAATCCCCGGGTCGTTTCTGCTGACAAAAAAAGATATTGCGTACAGAAATAATGCGGCAAAAGTAAAAATGATAATCGCGGCCGCTGAAAAATATATTATCGAGCAAATAGAGTCGGCGATGCCGGAGTCGCCGTCTGTAACCGCGAAGGCTCTGGTTAGGGCGAACGGGGTTGACGGCAGCGAAAAAAGAGAAGGCTGGCTCGATTTTGCCGGAGAGTACGCGAAAGAATCCGACGTTTTCGAGAGAAATAAAACCGATTTGAAAACGGGGGATATAATGCTGACTTATTTTACGTCGGGAACTACGGGTATGCCGAAAATGGTCGCGCACGATTATTCTTATCCTCTGGGGCATATAACTACCGCTAAATACTGGCAGCAGGTTCATGATGAGACGCTGCTTTTAAATCCCGCGGATTCGGGCTGGGCGAAATTCGGCTGGAGTAAAATTTACGGGCAATGGATTGCGGGAGCGGCGATTATGTCGTATGACTGGGATAAGTTTATTCCGGATAAATTATTGAGGATAATAGAGAAATACAGGGTTACTATGTTCTGCGGAACGCCGACGCACTATAGATTTATGATACAGGAGGATTTGTCAAAATATGATTTTTCGAGTCTCGAACACGCGGGAACCGCGGGAGAGCCATTAAATCCGGAAGTATTCAATAAATTTTTTGAGGCGACGGGGCTTAAGATACGCGAGGGGTTCGGCATGACCGAAACGTCGGTTTTCCTGGGTAATTTCGAATGGGGCGAGCCTATACCGGGTTCTACGGGGAGACCCGCTCCGCTTTACGACATGGATTTAATCAACGACGAGGGAAAATCCTGCGCGGACGGTGACGAAGGCGAGATGATAATAAAGAATCTTGATAAATATCACCCCGTAGGCCTGATGGCGGGGTATTATCAGAACGGGGAAATAATAAAGGACTGTTTTGAGGGAGGGATATACCGTCCGGGAGATATGGCGTGGAGAGACACGCGGGGATATTACTGGTTCGTGGGAAGAAAAGACGACATGATAAAATGCTCGGGATACAGAATCGGTCCGTTTGAAGTCGAGAGCGCGGTTATCGAACACCCCGCGGTTCTGGAATGCGCGATTACGGGAGCGCCCGACCCGATAAGGGGTCAGGTGGTTAAGGCGACCGTCGTTTTGGTTAAAGACGCGAAAGAAAAAGGCTACGAAGCGTCGGAATCGCTTATAAAAGAGATTCAGAATCACGTTAAAAAGACGACCGCGCCTTATAAATATCCGAGAATTATAGAATTTGTCGAAGAACTGCCGAAAACTCTCGGCGGAGCGAAAATCAAACGCAAAGAGATAAGAGAGAAAAGTTAAATATCAGGCGATATCTATATATTTTTTATATTTTTTCAGGGAGGTTTTTTTATGAGAATCAAATTTGAATCCGCGTCGTTCGCGCGCATATTTACGCTTATGTTTGCAATAGCCGCGCTAACCGTACTATCCGTACTATTACTTACGGGATGTCAAAACGGAGATAATCCCTCAGTTGCCGATAACGACGGGGTTCGGGACGCCGCGTCCGCCGGCGATTTAGATTTAGACGATATGTCCGGAGAAAACGACGAGGGCGATATATTAAACATGGGTTCGAGAGAAAACGTCAGAGACGACCTGCCGGATATTAATTTCGGAGGAGAAGACTTTACTATTTTGCAGCGGACTGAATGGAACTATGAGTTTCTCTCGGAGTCTCAGACGGGAGACGTCGTAAACGACGCCGTTTATATGCGTAATCTTGCAGTCGAAGAAAGATTTAATATTAAATTAAATCTTGTCGAGACCCCCGGACTTTGGGAGTATCAGGATACTTTTATAAGAACGGTACGCAACAGCGTTTCCGCCGGAGACGACGACTATCAGCTCATATCGGGTTACGCGGCTTATATGCCGAGACTTCAGACGGGCGGTTTTCTGCTCAACCTGCATGATTTGGAACATATTGATTTTGACAGGGCGTGGTGGAGTACGGATTTGAAAGACAATCTCACTATTAACGATAAGATGTTTCTCGCTACGGGAGACATTGCGCTGTCTTTGTGGGAGCATATACTCGCAATCTATTTTAACAAGCAGATGGCCGCGGATTATCAGCTGGAAAATCTTTACGATACCGTGCGTTCGGGAAAATGGACGCTGGATAAGATTAATGAAGTAAGCAGGAGCGTTTACAGGAGTATCGACGGCAGCGGGCAAATCTCCGAAACCGGGGATATATTCGGCTACGCGACAGACACCGGAAATCTGGTCGATAATTTTTACGGGGCTTTCGATACTCCCGTGATAAGAAAAGACGAGAACGGCGTTCCGTATCACGCGCAGAATATTCCCAAGATGGCTGAAATAGCCGAAAAAGTCCACGCTTTCCTATGGGAGAATCCGGGAGCTTACACGAATATTATAGCCGCTTCGGGTCCGGAGAATTTATACAGATATATCTTTGAGGAAAACAGATGTATGTTTCTGCCCGAGCTTCTGGGCAACGCCCAGTCTTTAAGAAATATGGACACGGACTTCGGCATTATTCCCTATCCGAAATGGGACGAGAATCAAGATAATTATCTCACTACTTCAGTCGCGTATTTTTCGCTTTTCTGCGTTCCCATCACAGTTCAGAATCTTGAGATGACGGGAGTGATAACGGAGGCTCTCTGCGTTGAAAGCTACAAGAAAGTTATTCCCGCGTTTTACGAAATCGCCTTAAAAACAAAACACGCGAGAGACGACGAATCTTCTGAAATGATTGATATTATAAGAAACGGTCTTACTTTTGATTTCGGGAAAATCTACGTTACCGAGCTTGCGTATTCGATGAATATACTCCGCGATTTAATCACCGCGAAAAACACGAATTTTGTATCGACGTTTGAACGTGGAGAGCGTCAGTATGACAGGGCTCTCGAAAAAGTTCTGGAAACTTTTGAGTAGAATAAACAAAAGCAAAAGCAAAAAGCGGGGGAGGATATTTTAATCCTCCCCTGCGTTTTTATCGTTTTATTATTCTATGATTTTTTCATTATAAAGCCTTTTCTGTATAGAAACTCCGCGGACAGAACGCCTCCGCCCGCCGCGCCCCTCAGGGTGTTGTGCGACAGACCTATAAATTTATAGTCGAATACTCCGCTTGAATCTTCGCGGAGTCTGCCGGCCGAAATTGCCATGCCGTTCTCCAAATCCCTTTCGGATTTTGTCTGAGGCCTATTGTCCTCTTCAAAATAATTTATAAACTGTTCGGGAGCGGACGGCAGGTTCAATTCCTGCGGTTCGCCTTTATATTCTTCCCATAGTTTTAATATCTCTTCTTTTGACGGTTTTGAATCTCTGTCTTCAAACTTTACGAATACTGCGGCGAGATGCCCGTCTGTCACGGGTACTCTTATGCACTGCGACGTAATCGGCGGAGTCTGCGCGTTTTCGACTATGCCGTCTTTAATTCCTCCCCAGATTTTCATGGGTTCTTTTTCGCTTTTTTCTTCTTCGCCGCCGATAAACGGGATTACGTTGTCAATCATTTCCGGCCAGTCCTCGAAAGATTTGCCCGCGCCCGATATCGCCTGATAAGTCGTCACGGCGATTTCTTTTACGCCGTATTTCAACAGCGGCGTAAGCATAGGTACATAGCTCTGAATAGAACAATTCGGTTTTACTGTGATAAAGCCCGTTTTCGTTCCGAGACGTTTTCTCTGGGTTTCTATAACTTCTGCGTGAAAAGCGTTTATTTCGGGTATAAGCATGGGAACGTCCGGGAGATTTCTGCACGCCGAATTATTTGAGACGACGGGGGTTTCCGTTTTTGCGTAAGCCTCCTCGAGTTTTTTCGTTTCTTCTTTCGGCAGTTCGACCGCGCAGAAAACAAAATCGCACATCGAGCTTACTTTTCCGACGTCCGAAGCGTCGAGAACAATCATGTCTTTTACGCTTTCGGGAATATCGACGGACATTTTCCAGCGTCCCCCTATTGTTTCAGAGAATTTTTTACCCGCTGACCTGGGGCTTGCGGCGAGGACGCTGATATTAAAATACGGATGTTCCGACAAGAGAGTTATAAATCTCTGCCCTACCATTCCGGTCGCGCCGATTATCCCCGCGTTAATTTTGCTGATTTTCTGATTACTCATTTTAATTTATACCTCCCCTGAAAATATTATATATAATATATTTTTAAATATATTTGATTGATTATATCATAAATCAGGGGAGAAGTCAACCGTCAATTTTTATAAATATATAAATCCATAAAATAAGTTTTTTGTTTAATCTGCCGTTTCTTTACTGCATTTCCTCGTTGATTCTGCTTATCTCGACTTCTATTCTCTCTTTGTTTCTGTCGAGCCAGCTTACTAAATCCCCTCCCGGACGGGCGCTCAGGCCGTTAAGCCCGCTGCTTACCCGGTCGTTATAATATACCGCCGCTATATTATAGAAACGATTGTTGAACATAATATCGAGCATCGCCTCGCTCTCGTTGTCGCGGGCTATCTTTGTTTTCAGGAGAACGTCGTAGTACGCCTTTATAACCGTGTCCGTACTCTCATAGCATAACGCCTCGAGAATCATGCTCGTTCTGTCGAGGTCCTGCGAGGTTGCCGGAACTCCCATTATAGGCGGCCCGTTTACGAGATTCGGGGCGTAATCCTGAGACTCGTCAAATTTCGGGTGCACTATTATTCCGAAATCGGCCTCCATGTCTCTTAAAATAGTCGACCAGTGCACCAGTTCGCTCCAGAACAGCGCCTGATTTCCGGGGAACATAACGTCCTGCAAACGATGGTCGCGCCCGCCTACGTCCGCGTCGAATAAAATATTCTGCGAGTGCATCATTTCGTTCATTTTGTTAAACACGGTCGCATATCTCTCGTTTTCGACTGCCAGATAATGCATATCGTTAGCGTCCTTTAACACCGCCTGCTGACCGGCGGACGCCATAAAGCTCGGAGACCACAAAAAAGTCAGGGACATATAGCCGTATCTGTCGTTCTCGTCGTATCTTCCGTCGCCGTTCAAATCATGGGTAGCCGCTAAAGCGAACTCATAAAATTTATCATACGTCCATCTGCCTTCGTTTATTACATTATACGGCGATTCGAGCCCCAAATCGTTTATTAATTTTTTGTTGAAGAACATTGCCATAGCCGAACTGTAATGCGTCATAGAAAAATCGCCTATCATAAAATAATTGCGGTTTCCGACAGACAAATCGCGTCTCATGTCTTTATCCCAGTAGGGTCTGTCAAGATTGACGTACGTCAGTTCGTTATAATCGACTAAGGAACCCCTCTGGGCCAGCGCTATCGACGCGTCGACCCACGGCATAACCAGGTCGTAATCGTCCGAACCCGCGTCAATGCTTCTTCTTGCCCTCGCCGGCACGTCTGAGCGCGAAGGCACCGATATTTCGACTATATTAATATTAAATCTGTCTTCTACCGTTCTGTTGCGTTTGAAAACCGCGTCGTTGATTTCGATTCCCATGTCGTCTTCTTCAGTCGTAACTATGGTCATCTGCAGCCACTCCGCGTCGTCCTGCGCGGCGTTCAGAATCCTGAAGTTATATCCGCCGTAATTCGCCTCGGGTAAATCGAGAGGAAGCTTTTCCTGATTCTGCAGTTCGCCGGGTTCGTCCGCGCCGGGTATATCCGGGTTGTTATTATCTCCGCCGCCCTGATTGCCCTGATTATTGTTTGACTGCGAATCCTGTCCTCCGCCGCCGCACGCCGCGGTTAAAATCAGAGCGAATACCGCAAGAAACAATAAAATAAATCTCGCCTGTTTTTTTCTTTTCATAAAAATCTTTTACTCCTTTTATTAATTATAATTTTTAATTTAACAACCAAATACTTTGCCTTTTGTGTTTACCGTTCTGATTTCTTTTAATATATCGATATCGCTCATATCAAATTCTTTCTCGATTCCCGGGAACAAATCAAAGAAATTATCGCTTACTTCTATGCCGTTTAAATCTATGCTCGCGCCGAGTATAAATTTATCGCTCTTTAAATATATTTTTCCGTTTTTCTCGTCTATGCGCTTTGATATATTAAAATCTCCCGCAAGTTCAAGCTCATGATATTTCGTATTTATAAATCTTCTCGACGAGACTATCCCGCCGTCGATATATAAAATCGCGTACGGCAGGCATTTTTTACTGCCGGTTTTATTCCACAGTTCAAAATCTATTTCGGCGAGAATTTCAGATATATTCGCCTTTAATATTATATCGGACGTTTTTTTCTCGATATATTCTCCGTCGAGCGTGAATACGCCGTATTCTATAACGGCTTTTTTGTCGTTCAAACTATCCGATATGCCGTAGACTAAAAGCTTGTTATCCTCGCAGACTATATCGAGCGCGGCGGGATTAAACGCGCGTTTTACCGGATAAAACGCGGGGGTTCTGTTTCTGTAATAGTCGACGATTGTCCAGCTTCTCGTCGTCGGCCAGCAGTCGTTGTACATCCAGAATATGGCCGAACCCGAGTCGAATTTCCTGCGTCTGAAATTTAATATATATTCAGACAGTCCGTCTCCCTGGACAAAACCGCCGAGATATATATATTCTTCGAGAGATATATCGAGAGGGTTTACATCGAGCCACTCTTTGACCATTAAGTCCGCGGAGCTTCCCGGTCCCCAGTCGTCAATCGAATTTTCATGGACCTGCCACGAGAGGGAATGCATATATTTTTCGCCGTCCTCAAGACAGGCCGCAACTGCCGGAAGACTGTTAGGTCCCCTGAGACCGCCTTCGTTCGGGAATCTGCACTCGTAAGTCCTGTACTTGAAAAAGTCAAAATCAAAAAAGCCTATGTTCCAGGGGTGCTGGTCGCCTGTGTAATCGTCGTTGGGATAAACAAAATCGGGAGACCACGGACTGGACGGCTGATAATATTTAAACGGGTCTTCTTCTTTAAGGGTTCTGGGAAGCAGCCAGTGATATAAATTAGCGTCGGGGTATCTGTCGCCCTCATGCGAAAAATCCCAGACCTGCCATTCGATTTCGTTGTTGCCGCTGTATATTACAAGAGAGGCGTAACGCGAAAGCCTGCGGATTTGATGCGTGATTTCGCGCTGATAATCGTGGAAAAATTCGTTGTTATTTGACGGATAAGTAGAGCACGCGCCGATAAAATCCTGCCATACTACAAGGCCTTTTTCGTCGCATATGTCATAGAAATCGTCGCTTTCGTACATTCCGCCTCCCCAGACCCTCATGGCGTTGCAGTTCGCCTCGATTGCCCTGTCGGCGAGAATTTCATAATCTTTTCTGGTTATTCTCGAATAGACTATGTCGGCGGGAACAAAATTGCCGCCTTTCGCGAATATTTTGTTGCCGTTTACTATTAAAACATAATACGTTCCCTTAACGGGATGTTTCGACTGGTCTATAACTACTTTTCTTACGCCGTGTTTTATATTTTCATGATATATTAAATTATTGTTTTCGTCTAATAACTCAACTTTTATATTATATCTGAACTGTTCTCCGAAGCCTATGGGATTCCAGAGTTTCGGGTTTTGTATATTAAATTTACACTCGATTTTTGATTTGCCCGGTATAATTTCTGCATTTGTTACGGCTTCGGCAGACATATCTTCATCTTCGCAGCTAACCCGGCAGATACAGTTTTTAGCCTCGCCCGATAAATTTTCTGTAAACAGCCTGACTTCTATATCAACGTTTGAATAATCGTCCGATAAATCAGACATAACGGAGATTTCGTCCGCGAAAACTTCGCCGAACTCAAGATAAACGCTTCCCGGTATGCCGACGTTTATTAATCTCGGTGACCAATCCCATTCAAAAGAGCACTGGGGTTTTCTGAGCCACATTCTTTTCGTGAGCTTCGACGCGTCGTTATAAATCGCGCCGTAATACAGCTGGGCGGGTTTGTCGGCGGCATAGAGAAGGCCGCTCTCGATTTTGACGAAAATTTTGTTTTCGCCGGGGACAATAAAATCCGTAGCGTCGAGTTTGCAGGGATAATAGAAATTATGATGCCGTCCGGCTTCTTTGCCGTTGATATAAACAACCGCGTTTAAGTCGAGACACTCGAAGACTATTCTTACCCGTTTGTCTTTCAGGTCGTCTTCGCCGACCTGAAAGCTTCTCGTATATCCCCAGGTCCATTCTTCGACCCAGCGGGCTTCGAGAACGTTTCTTCCGAGCGTCGGCTCTTTTATAAGTTTCTGCTTAATCAGAGTTTCGTGTACCGAGCCGGGAACGTCGGCCTTCATGAAGCGTTCGGGATAGTCGACATTAGGGAATCTGCGCGAGCCTCCCCTATCCCCCGAAGCTCCGCGAAGCTCCCACACTCCGTTCAGAGACAGTTTTCGCATAAAATAAAACCTCCTGTGTATAATTAACAAAATAATAATTACCGCTTATTTGATTATTATAACATTTAAATAATTAAAAGTCCAGTTTTAAATTAAAATATTTTATAAAATTTTATTAATTTTTGAAGTGATTTTATATTTTTTTACGTTTTATATATTGAGCCGGCTGAAAAAATATATTATAATATAACAAAAAAGCGTTCGCGGGTAATTTCGGGAGGAGGAAAAATGCAAACTGACACTGATTTTGAGCAGATTGTTTTAAAATACCAGAATCTTGTATACACAATTTGTTTAAATATAGTTAAAAATCCTCACGACGCCGAAAACTGCGCGCAGGAGACGTTTCTGTCAGCGTTTTTAAATTTAGGCAAGAATAAAGATATAAATTTAAGCGATATAAAATCCTGGATTTGCAGAATCGCGGTAAATAAATCTATTGACTTCGCCAGGAAAAACGCAAAATTTCTATATACGGACTTATCCGAAGCGGACGCTGATTTTTCGCGGGATATACGGGGAAGTCCGGAAAGTCAGACGGAACGCGGCGAACTCAGGGAAAAAATAAACGCCGTTATATCCTGTATACCGGAAAAATACGCGAACGCGGTCAAGGCGTTTTATTTTGAGGAAATGTCCGTAAAAGAAATCTCAATTTACTATAAGCTTCCGGAGAAGACGGTCGAGACGCATTTATACCGGGCGAAAAAACTCATAAGAGAGAGGTGGGGCAAAAATGCATATTAAAAATATTAAGGAATTTGAGAAGCTTATACTCGGCGACGTTGATTTTTTCGATAAGTTTATAAAAGAGCGCGAAGAGAATATTATTGCCGCGCCCGAAGATTTCGCGTCGTCTGTTATGCTTAAAATAAACGCCCTGAATAGTGTAAAGTCAATTCCCTTTATAGGCAGGAAGACGCGGGCGGCGTTATGTTTCTGCAGCGCGGCGGCAATTATGGCGATGACTTTCTTCGGCATAAACGGGAGAATATCCGATTTGCTGACAGAGGCGGTATCGCCCGGAAATATCGGCAGAATCGGCGAATTTTTCGATTCGCTCGCAAGATTAAATTTTAATTAGATAATAGACCCTCTTTCAAAACCGAAATACGACCACCCCGCCGTCTGCGGACGGCACCCCTCCACGGAGGGGAATGGAGAATAAACGTCTGAAAGTGAGTGAAAATTCCCCTCCGTGGAGGGGTGGCGCGGCGCGTAAGCGGCGTGACGGGGTGGTTTTGAAAGAAGTCCAATATTAATTTCAGAAACGTTAGGAGAGATGTAATAAAATGCATAAAAATAAGAACAGATTTTTAACTTTTATTTTCGCGCTTATACCCGGATGCGGTCATATGTATCTGGGATATATGAAAAGAGGCCTGCAGTTTATGGCGATGTTTGCAATCGACTTATATTTGTCAATTATGTTTGCCGGATTTTTCGGAATCGTGATGGAATTTCTAAGCATTCCGTTTTTAATTCTTCTGCCCGTTATATGGCTGTATCAGATGTTCGACGCTATGCACAGCGTTTCGCATATGCGCGGACTGGGCATAGCGTATCCGGTCGACGACGGGTTTTTTATCCCGGGATTTACAAACTCGTTAAATCCGAGCGCGTTCAACGCTTTCAAGAAACGGGGAGCGGTCAAGGCAATCGCCGTAATTCTCATATGCGTGGGAGTATACGTTTTGTATTCAAATATATTAAACGGAGTGTTCAGGATTTTAGACAATCATCAATATTGGCTCGTATTTAACACGATAAGAAACTATACGCCTCCGATTGTGATTTCGCTGGCTCTGATTTTTGCGGGGATAAAGCTGCTTGCGGGTAAAAAAGGCGGCGATGAAAATAACAATAACAATGATGAGGATAATAATAGAAACGGAGGAGACGAATAATGGCAAAAATTATTAACAGATGGAGAATAGGCTCGCTTTCAATGGGGATAATCCTGCTTGCCTTCGGAATACTGCTTCTTGTTTCGCTTATAATTAAGATAAACGCGATAAATATCGTCTATATGCTGTCTCCGGTCGTTTTGATTTGCCTCGGGCTCGAGATAATGCTGCATCTGTTTGTCCGGAAAGACGACAATATTAAAATAAAATATGATTTTTTGAGTATTATATTTATAAGCATAGTTTTGCTTATAGGCGCGGGGGTATATTTCATAACGGGAGTAATCGGCTTTTTTGAGACGAGAGAGGATATGTTTACAGCGTTCGGCATAAGAAACGAAACGGTTCACAAAGAATACGCCGCGGAATTTGAAAATTCAGTAAACGAAATCGCGCTGCTCGGTACATTCGGCAGCGTCCGGGTACTGCCGACTGATTCGGACAAAATCAAAGTCGAGTATTATATAAGAGTCGACGCGAGCGATAAAATCTACGCTGAATCCGTTATGGATAAAACGGTTATATTTTCAGATGGAGAACAAAGGGTAAGCATGATTTCTGACCCGGTTATGATGTATAATTCGCATAGATTGGGCTGGCCCACGATAATCTGTACGGTTTATATGCCTAAAGATAAAAATATCGATTTAAGCGGGAGCAGCAGTCACAGGGAGAATATTATAGACAGCGGCGTGAGAGTAGATACAACTGAACGGTAAATTAATAATTTTATAAAATACCAAATTGCGAACAAAATAAACCTTTATTGTAGGGCGCGGCTTCCATGCCGCGCCGTGAATTTTAAGCCGA
>WRMA01000038.1 GCA_009777355.1 Oscillospiraceae bacterium
CACAGAGGGGAATGAGAAAGAAAACGCCGAAATTCCGGGAAAATCCCCCTCCGTGGAGGGGTGGCAACACGAAGTGTTGACGGGGTGGTCTCGTTTCCCTTTTAATACAGGTTGTAAGGAAACAAAAATCAAAAAAATTTAGAAAGGCGGTAACAATTATGAACGGCAATAATATAAAAGAGAAATATCTCCGGGGAAACAAACTAAAACTTACCCTGGCAAAAACGGCGTCGGCGATGATGATTGCGGCCGCCTTGATACTGTCTTTGTTTGTCTTCGACCGTCAGGAAGCGTATGAAAGCCCGGGGAACTGGATTTACGACGGCGAGGGAATATTAAGCGATATGTCAATATACGAAATCAACGGCAAAAATACGGCCTTGAAAGATTTGACCGGACGGGACGAAGCCGAGATTGTCGTCGTTATCGAAAAAGAAAACGGTAAAAACAAAGATTTGACGAAACGCGCCGAAAAATTATTCAAAGATTACAAAGTTTCGGATTCGGGAATGTTGCTTATAATTTCAGTTCCCGGAAGCGCCGCTCCCGTACGTCAGGAAAATCCCGAAAGACCCGCGGCAAATTCCGTTGAGGAATGGGGCAGAAAAATCGGAGAATTTTTCGATGGTCTGTTCGGAAACGGACGCGAGACTTACGCGCATTATATCGGCAGAAACGTCGACGATTCGATTAAAAAACAAATAAAAGACGGGATTGAAAATATCTTGACGAATAATTTTGACGCGAATTATTCAGAAGGCAATTATAACGCCGCGACTCTGGGAACTTTCAATAGTATTATTAATTATTTCGGAGAGTATTATAATATAGGCTTCGCGGATTCAGCTGCTTATCAAACTTATTATACTGCTCCTCCCGTTTTCGAAAGCGCTGAACAGGCGCGGCGTCAGCCGGTTCGTTTAAGCAGTATCCTGATAACGACCGGGATAATTTTAATAGGCTTCGGCGTATCAGGGATATTCAAAAGCGGCGGAAAAAACAAAAAAGTGAGCCGGGTCTACAGAAACCCGGCATGGTTCGGCAATTAAAATTAAAAAAATATAAATTTCCTGAAAACTCTGTCAAATCCTAAATCGAAACGATTTTTGCGATTTCATAGAGTTTTTTTATTTCGGCTTTCTTTCTCTCTATAATTTCAGTCATGCTTTTTTGGTCGCTCTCGCTCAACTCCGCAAACTGCTCGTCAGGCAGTTTATTTTTATATCTCTTGTCGAGATTCAAAGCGTATTCTATATCGAGCTCGATAATTTTGTCTCCCCGTGAGCAAACGACGAGATTTTTCCTGCCCTCGATTAAGAGCCCGACCGCTCTGTTTCCCATAATTGTTGCGGCGACCCTGTCCTGCAAAGTCGGCGAACCTCCCCTTTGAACGTGCGCGAGCCTCGCGAATCTCGAGTCGACGTCGCGGGAGGTTGCGGCGTTTATCTGATTAGATAAGTTTTCGGCGTAATTATCGCCCATTCCCTCGGCTACTATTATTATAAAATTTCTCTTTCTGTTCTTTCTGCTTTCTTTTATTCTCTCT
Source organism: Oscillospiraceae bacterium (assembly GCA_009777355.1). Classification (GTDB taxonomy): domain Bacteria; phylum Bacillota; class Clostridia; order Oscillospirales; family WRJC01; genus WRJC01. Next base: position 1,547 of record WRMA01000038.1, read on the forward strand.
ATGCACTCGTCCGCGTCGAAACATACTTCGTTAATCGCAATCCCGATTGCTCCGACCGCGATTCCCGTCTGCAAGGCGATATGACCCGCGTGTCTCCCCATAACTTCGACGACGCTGCATCTTGCGTGGGATTCGCTGGTATCCCTTAACCTGTCGACCATTTCGACGACGGTGTTTTTCGCCGTGTCGAAACCTATGCTGTAATCGGACGCGGTTATGTCGTTGTCGATAGTTCCGGGAACGCCGACCGTGGGAATCCCGAGCCTGCTGAGGTCCGCCGCCCCCCTGAAAGTTCCGTCTCCGCCGATTGCGACTATCCCGTCGATTTCGTACTCTTCGCACGTATTGCGGGCTTTTCTCATACCCGCGTCCGTCTTAAACTCGTCGCATCTGTCAGAATACAAAACAGTTCCTCCGCGGTTCATGATATTAGAGACGGCGCGCGCGTCGTATTCGATTATTTCACCGTCGATAAGACCCCTGTAGCCTTTTAAAATCCCCATGACCCGAATCCCGTTGGAGATTGCCGTCCGGGTAACGGCTCTGATTGCGGCGTTCATGCCGGGCGCGTCCCCGCCCGACGTGAGCACCCCGATTCTTCTTATTTTATTTCTCATATTTATTTTTTTCCTACCAATTTACGGGCGATTAATAACCGCCCCTACCGTTTTATAAAATTTAAAAATTATTCTATGCCAAAACGCAAACGAATTGTAGGAACGACCGCCCTCGGTCGTCCCTACGACAAAGGTTTATTTCGTTTGCAAAATTATTTTAGAAATCGTCGTCGTCGCCGAGAGGTATGATTTTTTCGGCGTCGGCGGAAGCGTTACCGGACTGCGTCCTCGCCTGATTCGCCGAACCCTGCGGTTTATACGCCGTAGGCGCGGGAATAGTTTTTCTCGGTGACGGCGAAGTATACGACGACGTTCTCGGCGCGTAACTATTTTTCGCTCCACCTCCCGGACGTCTGACCGAACCCAGAAGCGAGCCTCCGCCCGACGCCGAATCCCTGATTAATCCCTTCGCGATGCTAATCGCCTCTTCTAAATTGCCGATTTCGTCTTTCATGCTGTTGCTCGACGCGGCGTTTTCTTCAGCTACCGCGGCGTTTTCCTGAGTCACTTTTTCCATCTGGCTGATTGCCATGTTGATTTGCTTGATTCCCGACGCCTGTTCTTCGCTCGCCGCGTTTATTTCAGATATCAGCTTGTTTAACTTAACTATTTGCTCGCTGTCTTTTTCGGTGATTTCAAGCGCTCTTCCCGCGGACGTTCTGCTCGTGTCCGTCAGGGAGATGTTTCTCTCGATAATCTCGGCCGTTTCGGAACTCGCGCCGGCGCTCTTCTGCGCGAGGTCGCGTACTTCCTGCGCGACGACCGCAAAGCTCCTGCCCGCGTCTCCTCCCGCTCTCGCGGCTTCGACTGTCGCGTTGATTGCCAAAAGATTCGTCTGGAACGCTATATCGTCGATTGTCTTAACTATTTTGCTTACTTTGTCGCTGGATTCTTTCAGTTCGGACATAGTGTTCATCAGGTTCGACATGTGTTTGCCTGATTCTTCTACGGCCTGCTGCGATTCAAGAGCCAGCTGCGCCGCGACTCTCGTATTCTCGGCGTTCTGCTGGACCATAGAAGCCGTCTCGTTCATTGTCGCCGACGTCTCTTCTATCGCCGCCGCCTGTCTCGAAGACCCCGTCGCAAGACTTTCCGAAGCGTCGTTTAACTGCGCCGCCGAAGACGTTATATTCATAGTAGACATCGACAGCTTTTCGACTATGCTGCCAAGGCTCTTCTCAACTCCCGTCGCGATAAATATCGCGATAAATATAGAGAACACGACGATTAATATCATCATGCCTATCCCGACCGCCATCGCTATAAAACCCAAATCGTCCATAGCGTTATGGGCCTCGTCCGCAAGGCTTCTCTTCGCCTCGACTAAAGCCGTCATAGCAGAATCGAGAGGCCCCGCCCTGCTCGCAAGGCTAACCAGCTCGCTGTCTACGGTCGCGGCGGCGTTCGTGTTTCCGACGGCGCTTCTGCACGTCTGGAAGAAGCTGTTAGCCGCCGCGACGTATCCGTCCTTGGCGGTTAAATAATCCTGGAACATTCTTTTGCCCGCTTCGCTCACCAGGGTTCTTTCCAAATCGCTCATATAGTCGGTCATCTGCCGCGACGCTTCGGAAAACGCCGCCGACTGGCTGTCTATAACGTTCGCTTTGCCGTTCAGCGACTCGAACGCCGCCCTGTTGAGGCTCGCCCTCATCGTCGCGTAAGTCGACTGCGCCCCGCTCAGCCTTTCAATGCCGATTACGTGCATATCATACATTTCTTCGGCTCTCGAAGACATCATGCCGATTAATACCATGCTCACGATTCCCAGAATAACCGACAGCGCTATAACAACAGCGAACGCGGATATTAACCTTGAGTAAATTTTCATGTTTTTCATTTTGATTTGTACCTCTTCTTCAAAAAATTTTTTTATATATATTTTATATAACTTACGACGGTAATTTATATCAAATATCAAATAAATATCAGTCCGCGTGCCTTACCATGCTTCTCGCAAGGTTCACGGCTTCTTCGAGATTGCCGATTTCGTCGCGCATACTGTTGCTCGCGGCCGCGTTCTCTTCGGCCACCGCGGCGTTTTCCTGCGTCACTTTTTCCATCTGGCTTATCGCTATGTTGATTTGCTTGATTCCCGACGACTGCTCTTCGCTCGCCGCGTTTATTTCTGATATCAGCTTGTTCAACTTAACGATTTGCTCGCCGTCCTTTTCCGTAATCGCGAGGACTTTTCCCGCGGACGTTCTGCTCGTGCCCGTAAGAGTTATATTTCTCTGGATAATTTCGGCCGTCTCTGAACTCGCCTCCGCGCTTCTCTGCGCGAGACTGCGCACCTCCTGCGCTACGACCGAGAAGCTTCTGCCCGCGTCTCCTCCCGCCCTCGCGGCCTCGACTGTCGCGTTGATTGCCAAAAGATTCGTCTGGAACGCTATATCGTCTATAGTCTTAACTATCTTGCTTACTTTGTCGCTCGATTCTTTCAGTTCGGTCATAGTGTTCATCAACTCTTTCATGTACCTGCCGGATTGTTCGACGGCCTGCTGCGATTCAAGCGCGAGCTGCGCCGCGACTCTTGTATTCTCGGCGTTCTGCTGGACCATAGAAGCCGTCTCGTTCATAGTAGCCGACGTCTCCTCTATCGCCGCCGCCTGTCTCGAAGACCCCGTCGCAAGACTTTCCGAAGCGTCGTTCAACTGCGCCGACGAAGAGTTTATGTTGAGCGTCGCCTGCGAAACGGTCTTTATCATAGATTCCAGATTCTTCTCGATTCCCTTCGCGATAAAAACCGCGATAAACAGAGACGCTATAACAATCAGTCCCATCAAAGTTCCCTGAACGGCCGTCGCGATAATCCGCAGTAAATCCGACGAGTCGTTCGCCGAGCTCGCGTAATTGTCGATAGAAACGACTAAATCCTCCAGCGAACTTTCGACCGGAGCGGCTTTCGCCGCCAGGTCAACCAGAGCCGCGTTCACCGACGCAATCGCCCCGGCGTTCTCGCTCGAAGCCGCGCTGCGGCAAATATCCAGGAACCTCACGGCTTCCTCGCCGTAATCCTGCTTCGCTCTCCTGAAAACCGCGACCTTCGCCTTTAACTCGGTAGAATCGGTCGTAGCCTCATAAGCGTTCGCCGCCGCGTCTATATCCGAACTGTACCGGTCAAATTCCGACCTCAGCGAAATCACCAGCGCGGGGTCCGCGCTGACCGCCGCAACCGCGGCCCTGTTCAAAATCACCCTCATATTAGTGTAGTCGATTTGAACGTTGTCGACCTGCGCGATTCCCTGTAAATGCACGTCGTATATCTCGGTCACCATGTCGGATTCCATTCTTATTAGAATAATCCCGACCGCTCCCAAAATCACCGTAAGCGCGATAATTGCCATAAAAGCTATTAGCAGTTTCGTGTAGATTTTCTGACTTCTCATTTTTTACACCATGGTCCTTTCACCGATTTAACTAAATGTTTGTTTATATAAAATTTATTTTAATTTCTAAATCATTACTACAACGAATTACTGTGTACAAGAGAAATTTGTAGGGGCGCGCATTGCGCGTCCGCAAAATACCCTGCCGTAGGGCGCGTCCGCAAAATATCTTTATTGCTTTATTAGACTTCTTTCAAAACCACCCCGTCACGCCGCTTACGCGCCGCGCCACCCCTCCGCGGAGGGGAATTTTCACTCGACTCCGCCCGTTTTATTAATTCCCCTCCGTGGAGGGGTGCCGTCCGCAGACGGCGGGGTGGTCGTATTTCGGTTTCAAAAGAGGTCTACTGTATAAATTATTAAAATATTATCCCTATATCTCCACCGACGCCATCACGCCGTATTCAGAAAAATCGAGAATCTTCTGTATATCCAGAAGTATTATGACGCTGTCCTTGATTTTGCCGATTCCCGACATAAACTCCTGGTCAATCGACATATCCCCGTATTTCGGCACGGGCTCTATATATCCGTCCGATATGTCCAGAACTTCGGAAACCTCGTCGACCATGAGACCGTTCGTGTGCATACCCGTGTCGGTCTGCACGTCCACTATTATAGTGCAGGTTCTCTCGGTCACCTGCGCGCTCCCTATGCCGAATTTCTCTTTCAGGTCCATAACCGGAATTATCTTCCCTCTCAAATTAGTTATGCCTTTAACAAAACCCGGCGTCCTCGGTACGGGCGTAATATCCATCATTCTCTCGATGTTCTTCACTTTCAGTATCGGAATCCCGTAAACTTCTTTCCCGAGGTTAAAAATAAGATATTTGTTATCTTCAGTAGACATGACTTTTTTTCTCCTTTAAACTATTTTAAATTATATTATATTTTAAATTAATTTCACGACCCTAACCCGAGACCGCCTCGACTATAACCTCCGGGATTCTGTTCAGCGGGGAGATTTTCATAACCCCTCCGATGTCGATTGCCTCCTTCGGCATCCCGAAAACGACGCAGCTCATCTCGTCCTGCGCGATTGTGTACGCTCCCGCTCTCCTCATCTCCAGCATACCCGCCGCGCCGTCTTTGCCCATTCCCGTGAGAATTACCCCGACCGCGTTTTTTCCCGCGTACTGCGCAGTTGACAAGAACAAATTTTCGACCGCCGGACGCTGATGATGTACGAGAGGCCCGTCCGTGAGCTTCGCGTAATACACAGCCCCGCTCCTCACGACCTGCATATGCCTGTTACCCGGAGCGAGCAGAGCCTTCCCCGGAGCGAGTATCTCCATGTTGTCCGCTTCCTTTACTTTGATTTTACACACGCTGTCCAGCCTTTCGGCGAAAGTCTTGGTGAAATACTGCGGCATGTGCTGGACTATGACTATCGGCGGAATATTCGTCGGCATCCTCTCGAGAATCTCCCTCAAAGCCTCAGTTCCCCCCGTAGACGCTCCGACCGCTATGATTTTATTCGTCGTCTTAATCATAGACAAAGTCGCGGGAGCGCTTTTTACAGCAGATGCAGACCTTGCCGACAGCATTTTGAGCCGCTCTTCGGAAACGAAAGACACGGCCTTTATTTTGTCTATTAACTGTTCGGACATATCACCCACCGAGTACATAGACCCCGGCTTGCACATAACTTCGAGAGCTCCGAACTCAATCGCCTTCATCGCGACTTCCGAACCTCTCTCCGCAAGAGAACTCACTATTATAACCCTTATGGGATAATGCTTCATGAGCTTCTGCAGAAAAGTCAGACCGTCCATTCTGGGCATTTCAACGTCGAGAAGAAGAACGTCGGGTTTCTCCGCGACGATTTTATCCCTCGCGATATACGGGTCGGGAACCGCCCCTATTATTTCTATATCCGGGTCTTTTGACAGTTCCGTCGTCAGTATTTTCCTGACCATAGCCGAATCATCGCATACCAGCACTTTGATTTTTGGCACAGAATATCTCCCTCCGATTATATATATTTTTTTTATTCGATTTGATTTCTGCTATCTTTGCCCCCCTTGTTAAAGGGGGGTGTCACGAAGTGACGGGGGGATTCAGGGTTATAATCCCCCCTGCGGCTTTTCGCCGCTTCCCCCCTTTAGCAAGGGGGGCTTTGGCAATAAACCCAACGTCGGCGTAAATCCGCGGCGCGTCGGGTCGCCGCGCCCTACATATCGTTCCGCAACCGTCTATTGCTTCAAGTCTGCTTCGACATTTTAAATATCGCGTCGATATCGAGAATAAGCGCGACGATACCGTCTCCGAGAATAGACGCGCTGTTCGCGTACGGCACGGACGCATAGTCCGTCGCCAGCGGTTTCGAGACCACGTCCTGCCTGCCTATGATTTTATCGACGTTCAATACCAGGGTCTTCTGGTCGATTTCGAGAATTACCATGTTGTATTCTTTATCCGCGGCCGGAATCGAACCCGAACCCGATTCAGATTCAAAATCTTCTTCCGTAATATTGCTAATATTGCCGTGCGTTATGTCGTCTGCGATTCCGAAAGTCTTATCTTTCGATATAACAGAGACTATACTGCCGTCCTCAAGCTTAATCGCCCGGTTCTCACCCTGAAGACTCACCCAGTCCGTATCCCTCGCGATGAAAAATTTCTTTACGCACATCGTCGGGATTATATATCTCACGTTCTCCATCTCGACTATCATGCCGTTCACGACGGCGAGATTGACCGGCAGCTTAATCCTGAACGAAGAGCCCGCTCCCGGTTCGCTGTCGATTTCGACTTTTCCCCCGAGCTTCGTCACCGCGTCCTCGACGACGTTCATTCCGACCCCTCTGCCGGAGACGTTGTTCACGTTCTCCTGCGTCGAAAATCCCGGCAAAAATATAAACTTATATATTTCTTCGTTAGTATATTCCCTGTTTTCGTTAATCAGGCCTTTCTCTCTCGCTTTTTCATAGACTTTCTTAACGTCGATTCCCCTGCCGTCGTCGCGCACTTCTATATAGACGTTCCCTCTCTTCGAATATCCCGATATAGTGACCTGTCCTTCGGGTTTTTTACCCACGCTTACCCTGTCGTCTTCGCTCTCCTCTATTCCGTGGGAAACAGAGTTCCTCACCATGTGCATCAGCGGGTCGAACAGTTTCTCAATCGCGCTCCTGTCGATTTCAGTGTCCGCGCCCTCTAAATTCACGAGGATTTTCTTGCCCAAATCGGCCGCCGTGTCTCTCGCGATTCTCGACAGCCTGTGGAACGTCTGGTTCACTTCTATCATTCGCAGCGACATAGACAGCGACTGTATCTCTTTAATTAATTTTTCAGTCCTCGACAGTATATTCGAAAGCTTCGAATCCTCGACTTCGGTCACCGAAGTGATTTGCTCCAGCTGCGAGTTATAAATCAAAAGTTCGCTGAGCATATCTATCAAACTGTCCACTTTCGTAACCGGTACTTTTACCGAACCGCTGTCGCCCTGCGCGTGGGCCGAAGACGCCGCCGGCGGCGTTTTCGCCGAACCCGCGATATTTCCCGAACCCGAATTATTTATACTCTCCTGCGGCTTATCCGTTTTGAGAGCCGTCACCACGTCGAGAGCAGAGACAAGCTTCTCTTTAACCGCAATCTGCCCGAATTTTAAATTGCCGTCTTTCTGCTGCTTACCCGCTATGATATCCGCGTCCGCGCTCGTAATCAGCCCGCCCGACGTCAATATCTCCCCGACTCTGAGCTCCGGAGCCGATATTATATCTATCATGTCGTCCAGCCGCCTGTACATCATCGACGTAAGCCCCTCGCTTTTCAGACTCTCCGGCCTCAATATGCACTCTTCCATACTGTGGCACAGGAAAATAATATTCTCCCTCTCGCTCACCGGGATTCTCTTCTTGTTATTTATAGCGTCTTCGAACGCGAGAATCATTCTCTTCGCGACTATGCCCACCGGGCCGCTCTCTCCCGTTATATTCGCCGAAATTACGGCTTTCAGCCGCTCCGTCATAAACACGACGTTGATTTCGCTTAAATGCTGCGCGTCCACTCCGAGAAGCTCCACGCCTATTTCCTGGAGTTTATCGACTACAGTCCTCTGCCGTTTTATAAACTCGACTTTGCGGACGATATCCTCCTGCGAGATTTTCCTCGCCTCGACGCTCTCTATATCCGCCGTCTCTCTCAAATCCGCGACTAAATCGCTGATTTCCCGCTCGCACAGAATCATAGCCGTTATAGTGTCCCCGTCGAACCTCGTCCTCTCGCCCGACGACGAAGAAAAACTGCTGTCGTTGAAACGCGGCGGAACGGAGTGGACTATTATCCCCGACTGCTCGATTCTGTCGAAAATCATCCACGCCCTGACAGACTTCATAGAGCTGTTCTTCAAAAATTTTATTTCTAATTTATATGCGTTATATCCGCCGTTCCTGATATTTTCGTGCAGAATCTCCCACAGGTCCGCGGGCATATCCATCGCCATGTCAACGTCCGTAATCTCCGGAAGTTCTGGAACGTCGGAAACGACTCCGGAAGAAATATTATTAGACTTAACGGCCGGCGGCGGCGTTCCCGAAGAAACCCCCGGCGCGCCTTTAAGGGCTTTAAGCCGCCCGAGAAGAGAATCCGTGTCCATTCCCTCGTCCGATTCCTCAGGGGAATCGTTGCTCTCGACCATTAACAGACAGTCCTCGAGAAAATCATGGCACGCGAACAAAACGTCGACCATTTCTTCGCCGATTGCCCTCGCCCCGGTTCTCACGTCTTCGAGGAGGTCTTCCATCGTGTGCATCACCGCCTGAATCTTCTCGAAATTCATCGCCGCGGAATTTCCCTTAATCGTGTGCGCGACCCTGAATATACTGTCTATCGTCTCCTTGTCTCTCGCCCCTCCCTGGAGGCTCATGAGCGCGTCGTTGAAAATCAATATGCTGTCCCTGAGGTCCTCGATATAACTCGCCAATATCTCATTCATTTAAAAATCCCCTTTTAAACAATTAATAATTAACAACAAAATATTTTTATAATCTGTATTGAAAGGAAAACGAGACCACCCCGTCAACACTTCGTGTCGCCACCCCTCCACGGAGGGGAATTTTTGCTTAACCCCGGCGTTTTCTTACTCATTCCCCTCTGTGGAGGGGTGCCGTCCGCAGACGGCGGGGTGGTCTTCCTCGTCTTTATATACAGCTTCTTATTTCTTAAACAAAGCCGTCTGAATGTACTTGAAACTGTGCCGCTTGTTAAGCAGGCTTTCGGAATGTCCTATAAAAAACAGTCCGTTAGGAGTCAAGACGTTATAAAATTTATTCACGAGCTGCTCCTGAACGTCGTGGTCCATGTAAATCATGAGATTACGGCAGAATATTATATCGAAATCTTTGTGGAACTTAAAGTCCGACATGACGTTGAACAGTCTGTACGTTATGCATTTCCTTATATCCTCGCCGATTTTGAAAAATCCGTCGGGCTGCTTGTCGAAATATTTCAGCCTGTGGTTCTTGCTCAGACCCTTGCACTCGTTCTCGGTGTAAAGCCCCCTCGAAGCCTTGTTTAAAATCTTCTCGCTTATATCCGTCGCAAGTATCTTTATTTTTATCCCCGGCGGCAGACACTCCTTCAGCACTATGGCCGTCGTTATGGGTTCCTCGCCGCTCGAACACGGCATACTCCACACCCGGATTTCAAAATCCCTTCTGATTTTGGGTATCCCCTCGATTATAGCGTTTATATGGTTCTTTATATAGTCGAAATGCGCGGACTCCCTGAAAAATTCGGTCGTGTTCGTCGTGATTTCGTTGAAAAACTCCTGAATCGCCGCCGAATCCGTAGTCGAGAGTATATAGTTCACATAGTCTTTCGGACTTTTCATTCCCCGCCTGTGCATAATCTTGACGATTTTCGTCGTGACCGTCTCTTTCTTCTTGTCGTCCTGGTCCAACCCCAGCTTATCATATATAAAATCCTGAATTTTCTTGTATTCGGCCATAGTCAGAGTATTCTCCATCAAACGCTTCCTCCCGAAAAGATATATAATAAATACTATTATACATTATATTAAAATTTTTTACAATAGCTAATTTAAAATTTTTTACAATATATTTTAAGATATTTCACAAAAAAACTTACGGAGCGGCAAAGAGCCGCCCCGAGCGTTAATCTTTTCTATTTTTTCTCGCTCATGAGAGTCCCCGGCGGGTTCGTCTCGTTGCCGCCGACGTACCTGTCCATCAAAGCCTTATTGTTTTTCACCGATTTTATTTTCGCCTTTATGACCCCCATAAGCTCCGCGATTCTCCGGGAGCTTTCCTCGCCCGCGTCTTTAATCGCGTCGAGCGTAGTCTGCGTATCATCGGCGAATTTTTTAAGCTCCGCGCTTTTACTTATATCAAATATATCAGAACCGAAATCTTTAAGCCGCGCGCCGTAATGCTTTAAAGACAACTCTATATTACCCGTCTCTTCCGTAAGCTCTTCCCTCAAATTAACGAGCGACCCGATATTCTCGACCGCTTCGTCCGCCTCGTCGTCGTCCGGCGTCTCGAGGGCTTTGCCGGCTTCGTCTTTGATTTTCAGGGAAATATCCAGTATCTCCCTAAGTATATTCAGTTTCTCCGCGGCAAGCGCCGTAATCGCCCCAAGAATCTCTTCCGGAGTCCTGTTATCCCCGCCGTCAGCCATTATACGTCACCTTTCCTCCGGACTGCTCGATTCTGGCGTGCTTTTCGGCCTGCTTCCAGGTATCCCTGAACTCGACCGTAAAATCCATGACTTCTTTTAGAATCGCCTTGCTTTTCTTCATGTTCGCCTCAACGAGGCGCGCGGCCATATATTCATAGAGTCTCGTCAGCGATTTCGAAACCTCGAACCTCTCGTCTAAAAAATTCATGAGAGTGAGATAAATATTCTCCGCTTTCATAATCGCGTCGTGCGAATCCTGAATATTACCCTCGTCTATCGCCTTATTCGCAAGATTTATATTCTTAATCACTTCGTCGAACACCATTACCGTAATCATTCCCGGAGTCGCCGTACTCATCGCCTGTTCCTGATACTGCCTCATTTGATTTAAAGCCGCCATAAATTTTTTACCTCGCTAAAACAAACTAAAACTAACTATTATATCCTTATCCTTTGCTTTTTGAATGAGTCAAATTTGCGCGAACAAATAATGAATTTATTCTTTGCCCTCTTTCGTAAAGAGGGTGCCGTCCGCAGACGGCGGGTGTTTTTGTCTCCCCTCGCGCCGCATCAAATTTCAAAAACACCCGTCAGCCGCTTACGCGACTGCCACCCTCTTTAAAAAAGAGGGCTTTCCGCGATGATTTTTACATTTGTTCATAATTTGTTTACTCGTTCAAAAACCGTTTCTCTACCCCTGTTCGCCGAATCCCGCCAAAAACGACGTCTGCTTGTTCAATTTCGTCATCGCCGTTTCCATCGCGGAGAACTGCCTGTAAAATTTCGCCTCCATAGCGTAGAATCTATTCTGGATTTTATCTATGTTGCGCTCCATGTCCGCGATTCTCTTATCGAAAGCCGAATCCCTGTCTATAACTAAATTAGTACCTCCCGTCCCGACTTTCTTAATAAGCGTTCCCCTGTCTCTCTCGTTCATAGTAACGTTTATGTTAGTATGGAATATATCGCTGAATCTCTGCGCTATACCCATATTATTACTGCGCATGTTCATCAAATCCCTTTCGGTCACATACTTCGTCCGTCCGTTCTCGTCCGTCGTAAAAAATCTTCCGCTCGCGTCTTTCTGGAAAACGTCCTCCATTCTCGCGTCTTTCGGGATTTCCGACTGCTGCGTAAACAGACGCATGACGGAATCCGGGTCGCTCTCGACCGCTTTGAGAAGAACGTCCTCGTCGATTATTAACTTGCCGCTCTTGTCGGAAAAATAATCCCCGGTTTTTATGCCGATTGAAGCGAACGAAATCTTACCTCCGCCCTCCGTTTCGACCGCCCCGAGAACCGCCATCCTGAGGTTCGACAGCATTTTCGTAATCGTCGGGTCATTGTTTAACAGACCCTTACGCCCCATCTCTTCCCATAAATCGACTTCTTTCTCGCTCATCGCGGACTTCTGGTCTTCTGTTAGGGGCATATACGTCATTTTATTCGTTTTCGGACGTTTATCTGCGAGAAGCCCGTTGAGGGTATTCGTCAAACTGTTATATTCCTCGACAAATTCTTTAATTAAATTCACGACCTGAGTCGCGTCTACTTTTGAAGTAACGGGCTCCGTGTTCGAAAATCCCGAAGGCGTCGCCTGGAGGAGATTAATCGTCACCCCGTCTATGTTTATATTATTGGACGACCTCACTATCTCCGTGTTATTGACCGTTAAAACGGCGTCCTGCCCGCTTATTACATTGCCGAAACCGCCCGAACCGTTATCGCCGAACATCAGGCTCAAAGCGTTCGTTTCCTGCTGCGAGAGCCTTACGAAATCGCCCGAACCGGTCTTCGTCGATTCTATGACGAACTTATCCCCGAAAGTCGAATAAGAAATATTCACCCCCGCCGAACTCCTGTTTATTTCGTTCATCATGTCGCGCAGGGTCGCCGTACGGCTGAAGCTGAACTCGACGTCGTTAATCGAAAAACTTACCCTGTTGTCGGAATCGGTCAAAAGGCCGCTTCCCAAAACTGAACTCAAAGAACTGTTCAGATTCGCGTAGTTAGAGGAGTTGTTCACGAATCCCAGCGCTCCCGCGACGGCCGCCGAACCCGAAACCTGAACCGTCGTGTTGTTCGCCGCGCTTAAATTAAAACTTGTCCCGGATATACTCTCTTTGTCAACCGAAACCCTCTGCTGTTTTTCCCCGTCCGCAGTCACTACGCTCCCGAACTCGTTCAGCAGCTTCTTGTCTATATCGTCCGTTAGTTTGTCCATGTTCAAAGTTCCGTCGTCGTCGTAATAATCTTCCCGTCTGTTCGACAAAACTATATTTCTCGTCTCCCCGTTCACGGTAAAAGAAACGGACTGCCCCAGAACGCTCGAAATATTCCCCGCGTTCATAGATATCGGCTTCGACAAACTTTTCGACGACTCCACCCTCTGCGAAGTCGCAAGCTGCCTTATGCTGTTCACCGTAACAGAAACCCCCGCGGAATCGCTCGAAGACGAAGCCGTGAAATACTGCGACATAGCCGACGGCGCGTTCGTCGCCGTCTGTTTGAACGAAGTAGCCCTCAGTATACTCGAAGGGCTTAATATATCGAGAAATTTACTCTGAAAAGTATTGAGCGTCGTTATAACGGACCTGTACGCGTCCTTCTGCCAGTTCACGAGTTCTTTCTGCTGCTTCGCCTTATCGAGCCTCGACTGCTGCGAAGAGAGCATTTTCTGTACCAGCCCGTCTATATCGAGACCGGACGCGAGACCGGTCATTCTCATAGAGTTAATCCTGGATAAACCGCTTATATTACTCATATTATCATTTCCTCCCTAGAAGTTTAAAATTAAAACAAAAATCAAAAAATAACTATTAATTCCTAAATCTCAACTATTAATTATATATAATATATCGTCAGCGATAGAAAAAAATTAATATATTTTTTAAAAATTTTTAAAATAAATTTTATGTTTATGCAAAATCAAAATTCGCAGGGCGCGGCATCCTTGACGCGCCGCGTAAAACGCTATGTAGGGCGCGGCGACCCGACGCGCCGGGGATTTGAACCGATATCGCGGCGGTAAACCGCAAACAAAACCGTAGGAACGACCGCCCCCGGTCGTCCGGGAATTTAAACCGACGCCGGATTTACTGCCGAAGCCCTCTTTTTTAAAGAGGGTGGCAGCCGCGTAAGCGGCTGACGGGTGTTTTTGAAATTTGACGCCGCGCGAGGGGAGACGAAAACACCCGCCGTCTGCGGACGGCACCCTCTTTACGAAAGAGGGCGAGGATAGCAAATACGTCAGGCGCGTAACTCGTAATAACTCAAATCTCTATTATGCCCTTCGCAATCGCCTTGACCCTGTATATCCCGGTGTCCGAAAAGATTTCGACCGTTCTGCCGTAGTTCGCGCCCACGTCCTGCGCGGCTATTCTTATTCCCAGTTTCTTGAGGCTCTCCCTCGCCATGTTTATATTCCTGTCGCCTATGTTAAACTGCGCGCTCGCTCCGCTCATTGCGAACATCTGCGCGCCTCCGGCGATTTTCGCGACGATATTAAACTCCGACGCCCCCGCTCTCCTCATTCTCTTCGCAAGCTCGGGAACCGCCAGGTCGACGTATTTCATCGGGTTTATATTCGCGTCGCGCACGTCCTTGCTCGACGGCATAAGAATATGGGCCAGCCCCGCGATTTTCTTCGCCGAATCGTACATCGCGACCCCCACGCACGAACCCAGGGCGTAAGTTATTATCGAATCCCCGTCCCTGACCACTTTCATGTCAGAGATTCCAATCGTAACGCTCCCCATAATCTACACATCCATTCCGAAAACCTGAAAAAGCTTCTTCAGGTATCCCACTTCGGGGATTAATATAAGGTAACTCGTGACCTGGTTTTCCCCGTTTATGAAACCGTCCTGGATAAACAGGGCCTTATCGCCGTATTTCTCTATTTCGACCGCGGGAACGTTTAACAGAGCTCCCGCCATGTCTATGGCGATACTCGGGGGGGACAAGGCGATTTTAAAGTTCGTCATCTGGGAAATCGCCCCCATATACGCGCTGACCATGATATTGCCGACCTCTTTAATCGCGGAGATATCCATTTCGCCCAAATCCTCGAACTTGTCGAACTGCCTGTTCATCAAAACGTTAAGGACGAGATGCGCGAACTGCTTCTGGGTGATAAACATCATCATCCCCTCAAATTCCTCATGCAGGGTGAATAATATCCCCACGACCTGGGTTTCCGGTCCGCCGATAGTGACGGCGAGTTCCTCGACGTCAAGAATCTTGACCGTCGGGATATTCATGTCGACCTGGGTGTTGAGCATAGCCGCGAGCGACGACGCGGCGTTGCCCGAGCCGATATTGCCTATTTCCCGCAAAACGTCGAAATGCATATCCGTAAGGCTTTCGATATAGCCTCTTTCCTGGTTTCCGTTCATTAATATTCTACTCCGTCTATTTAAATTTTATATAATACAAAAAATTACTGTAATCATATTATAACACTATTATCTGACGCAGTCAAGCGTAAATATAATATTTTCGAAAAAATTTAAAAAGACGTTTTTATAATGTCTATAGAATGTCGTGTCGATTTGTGTTATAATGACAGGGTCGGAGATTATCCGTAGGGCGCGGCGACCCCGACGCGCCGTCGCGATTTACGCGCCTGACGTATTTACTATCTTTGCCCTCTTTCGTAAAGAGGGTGCCGTCCGCAGACGGCGGGTGTTTCTGTCTCCCCTCGCGCGCCATCAAATTTCAAAAACACCCGTCGCGCGGATTTTACGCCAATGCCTCAATCAAAATAACATCTCCGCGCGCCACCCTCTTTAAAAAAGAGGGCTTTGCCGCAAATTTGAACAACTGCGTAACTCGCGGTCGTGTAAAATCCGTCATGCCGGCGTAAATCCCC
>WRMA01000039.1 GCA_009777355.1 Oscillospiraceae bacterium
GTATTTCATCTCGATTCAGTTGGGATTTCTGGCCGCGTATTATTTTAAGTTAAGCGTACCGTTCGTTTACGCGTTCCTCGTATGCGACGAATTGTTTAAATTCCCGGTCGTTTTACGGCGGGTAAAGAGCCGCCGCTGGATACGCAGCATAACGAGAGAGATGGGTTGAGGTCAATAATTTCACAGCAGACCGAGAGCCTTTGCCTTTACCGCGGCTTCGTTTGCGTTATGGACGCCGAGGCGTTTGTACGCGAGCCTGACGTGGGTCTTTACGGTATCGTAATTTAAGCCGGTTTCGACGGCGATTTCACGGTACGACATTCCGCCGTCGAGATACCTCAGCATATCGAGCTGACGGACTGACAGATTATGCGTTTTTTCTTCCGGCAGTTTTGACAGATTATATTTTTTATATATTTCTTCCGTAAGTTTATCCAGCCATAAAATAAAATCTCCGGATTTTTTTTTATTTATATCCGGGCGTTTGCGCAGCTCCCATAATAACGGCAGGGTTTCTTTTCCTTCGTTTATAAATATCTGCTTAAACCCGTACGGCATGGCGACCGACAGCGACCGTTCCAAACAGGTTAACGCCTCTTCTTTTTCTGAATTATGCCATAAAGCGAGAGAGGTAAGAAGTCCGCTCTCGATTATATCGAGGGGACGGTTGTAATCCCCGGCTAACTTACGCAGGCGTTTCCCGAAATCAACGGCCTTAGGGTAATCTCCCAGGGCGATATAGGAACGCAGGGTCGTAAAATGCCTGAATATCTGATAAAACGGCGGCTCTTGATTTTCAGAACCGTAATTATAGGCGTAAATATCGAGCCATTCCCTCGCCGACGATATATTTCCCGATATAATCGCCGTTCCGGTTTGCAGCGCTTTAAAATTCGGACGAAGAAACCGGGCTTTGCTATCCGTAAATATTTCGGTTTCGCGCATTATATCCCCGGCCTCTTTCGACGCTCCCGCCGCGTATAACGCGGAGGCCGAAATCATGGCCGCCGAAAATACCGTTTCGGGGTGAGTATCCTCCCCGCATGAAAAATATGCGTTTAACGCGAATCGCATAGCTTTAACCAGCTCTCCGCGTTCGTAATAGATTCCCGCTATTAACGACTGCTCCATGATTTTATAGTCTTCGCCTATCATCATACCGAACGTGTTCCTGAACAACCGCAAATCTTCTTCTTTAAGCTCGTATATTTCCGAATAGTCGCGCATTGAACGGTGAAAGAATGGCAGATTCTGGGTGACCGTGTTCGTACGCGCGGACGCTTTATTTTTATTTTCGGTTTCCCGCATAAGCCCCATCATTTCCAAAAGGGATTTCGCGTATTCAACCATGGGAACTCTCCAGTCCAGACTGAACAAAAATCCCGCCGTTTCAAGTAAATCGGGATAATTTTCCGCGATTTCCGGCATTTTTCGTTCGAGTATGTCTCTGTAATATAAAAACTCGTCCGGATTTCCGTTCAGAAAGGATATGACCGAACACTCGACGATTAAAAAGGGATTTTCTTCAATAAACGAACGGGGCAGGGATAAAATATATCTGCCGATTAAATTGCAGGTCGCCTCGACCGAGATATTTTCCGTGCTTTCGTTATATACGGTCACGGCCTGTTCGCATTTGATTATAGCCTCGTGGTTTCTGTTCTCGTAAAAATATTTCATCGCCGTAAAATATTCGCCGCGTTCGAAATAATATTCGGCGGCGGCGTTATTCAGCCTGTATATTTCGTTCCCGTCAAGAAAAATATTGACGCGTTTAATTAAAAAATCCCTGAATATATCGTGAAACCTGTATGATTTCCCACCGGCCGAATCGGCGGGGTATAAAAAAGCGTTTTCTGTTTTCGCCAGACGTTCGAGTATATTCGCGCCGTTCTTTTCTCCCGTCAGTCTCTCCGCGAGTTCCGGCGTTATTTCGGGCGCGACCGACAGGCGGAGCAGCGATTTTTTCGTTTCGCCGTCCCACAGACTCCACACGCGCGATTCGAGATACTGCGTCAGCGTCTGCGCCGTTTTATAGGACTGGCCTCCCGACAGCGCCGCCGAAACGTACATTGCCCAGCCGCCCGTCGTCTCAAGCAAATCTTCTATTTGCGCGCGGGTGAGCTTATGCGCTTTTTCTTCGCCGAGAATCGCGGTTTCCTCCGGGGTGAACAAAAAGTCCTCCCGGGTGAAAACCTCGAATTTGCCCGCGTCTTTCAAAATATCGGACGGCTCTCTACGGCTTACGAGGCAAAGGCTCAGCCAGCCGGGAATACGCGAGGCAAAAATCGGCAGACGATTTATAATATCTTCGTTTTTTAGAATATGCAGGTCGTCGATAACCAGACAGCAGCGGGGATTTCTTCTGGAAATCTGACCCATAATTTCGAGTAAGGCGTCGAAAGTCACGCTTGCGGCGCGCGGCGCGTCTTTGTATCTGCCCGCGAGAGATAAAAGGGAGGACGCTATGCGTTTATAAAAGACGCCGGAATCGTTATCGTCTTCGCCTACCGTTATTTTTTCGGATTTTCTCCTGACTGAAGCGAGCCATTGTTTCGCCGCGGTCGTTTTTCCGTAACCGCCGGGAGCGCTCAAAAAAATATTTTTTTTAATTGAAGCGGCTTTAATTTTTTTTACGAGAGTCTCGCGGAAAACGATTCCATCGTCGAAAACCCCCGTGAAATCATGGTTTATACTCATAATTATTAATTCCTTTTTATTTATTTTAATTTAAATTTCGTTTAAATTTACGGATTTTCTAACCCTGGGTGAGAACGCATACTGTTGCAATGCGCGCGTTATTTTAATATAATTTTAAGAAAGTATGTTTATGCGATTCATTTTACCACAGTTTTACTTATTTGTCAATATAAAAATATAAATCTAACCCGGGGTGAGTATAACTTGGTTAAAGATTTGCGCAAGTTTGACGATAAACATACTAAATACCGATTTGCGAACAAAATTCTCCTCCAGTAATACACGGGCGATTAATAATCGCCCCTACGGCAAAGGTTTATTTTGTTCGCAATTTGGTGAAAAAATATATAAAACATATTTGAAATCATGGAGGCTTTTAAAATGCAAACGAAAAGATTTTTACTTAGACGCTTGATAAGCGTTATTCTAACCCTCGCGATGATGTTCGCGGTTTTACCCGCGGGGACGCTGAATTTAAGCGTTATCGCGGACGACGCGCCGACTTCTACGCCCATTTCAAACAGGGCTGATTTAGAAGCGATTAACAGCAATATGAGCGGCACATATCACTTGGTCAACGACATCGACCTGTCTTTGGGTGGCAACTGGACGCCGCTCGGGTCTTCTACCAACCGATTCACAGGCACGCTTGATGGACGAGGTTATACAATCAAAAACATGACTATTAATATCAATCAACTCTATGTGGGTCTGTTTGCCATTTCGGGCGATAACGCGCAAATTAGAAATTTACGTATGGAAAATGTGAATATTACCGGTACAGATGCTTCTTGGGTGGGCGCGATTGTGGGATACATTGCTACCGACAAGGACACTATCATTGAAAACTGTTCGGTCAGCGGAACTATTACTTCAACTTCTGACCAAAGTTATAATCCCATAGTGGGCGGTATTGTCGGACACATGAGCGCCTCCAAGGGGATTATACGTAATTGCTACAATACTGCAACTATTACAGCTACTGCAACTCACGCTTCGAACAGAACTCCCCCAGCCGGAGGAATCGTTGGATGCCTTACTTATGGCAAGATTTTCAACTGCTACAATTCCGGCAGTATTGTAAGCACTACTATACAAGGCACACCTAGCATGGGCGGGATAATTGGTGAGTTTTCTCCAACTTATACAGCTGAACTTGGTGACAACTATTATCTCTCCACCACCGCGCCTCTGGGTGTTGGCACCGTCGCGCTCGACGCCGCAACAACAAAATCCCTCAACGCCTCCGAAATGCTGCTGGAAGCCACTTTCGCCGGCTTTGACTTCGACGACATATGGGAAATGCCCGCGAGCACCACTATAAACAGCGGCTTCCCGATTTTGCAAAAGCCGCCTACGCCCATTTCGACACTAGATGGGTTAAAGACTATGGCAATGGACGGCAAATATATTCTAACGAACGATATTAATATACCTGGCGCAAGCTCAAACTGGACGCCGCTTGGGTCTGCCACACAACCTTTCACAGGTTCGCTTAACGGCAACGGATATGCAATCAAAAATATGAGAATGGTCGGTGGCTTTGCAAACGGAGCAGGGCTGTTTAGTGTATTAGGCGACGGCGCGAAAGTCAAAAACCTGCGTATGCAAAATGTGTATATTAACGCTATAACTACCAACGCAGGGGGAATCGCGGCAAGCATAACCGGCGCGGCGACTATTGAAAAGTGTACCGTAAGCGGACATATTTTTATCGAAAATGCAACCGCTCCCAATGCGGGCGGTATTGCCGGAAGTATCAATAACAAGGACGCTAAAATAACAGACTGCTATAACACCGCGAACGTTAAGGCAACGCACACCTCGGGCAGAAACAGCTCGGCAGGGGGAATTGTCGGAAACGTTATGAACGGTGGTGAAATTAAATACGTTTACAGCTCCGGTAATATTGAAGCCGTTTCAAGTACCAACCAAGACCCCTATCCAGGGGGGATTATAGGAAGCGGGCCTAATACTGTTCAACTTGCTACTCCAGGTACATTCGAAAATTGCTATTTTCTTAATGGAACGGTAAGTATAACGACTACTGGAGGTAATTTAAATACAGATCAAACAAACAGATGGAGCGGTAGATTCGGTACATCAAGTACAAACTTTCGTCTTACCGAAGCGCAAATGCGGACGCAAAACCTCTTCGCTAATTTCGACTTCGCTGCCGACACCGGTACTTGGGCTATGCCCGCGAACAACAACGTAAACCGCGGCTTCCCGATTTTACAGGCATTGCACCCAATCAAATATACAGTCAGCTTCAACGGCGGCACAGGCGGCGAGGGAACAATGGCGAGCGCAGAAGTAGAAGAGGGCGATGATTATACCATTCCTGGTAACACTTTTACACGCACCGACCATAACTTCTCACACTGGGTCGGCAGCAACGGTATAAATTACAAGGATATCCCGACAATTACCAACGTCCAAAGCGATATCACGCTTACTGCCCAATGGACGCGTATTCCTCACACAATCACGTTTATGCCGAACGGCGGTACGGGTAATATGGAAAGTGTGACCGTTGAGGACGGCAAAGACTATAAACTGCCCAACAGCGCTTTCACAGCTCCTGCGGGTAAAGTGTTCAGGAGGTGGACCACAGCGGCTAACGGCAGCAACCCTTATTACGTAGCGGGAGAGACAATCAACAATGTCACCGCTGATATTACGCTGTACGCGTATTGGGAAGACATAAAGCATAGTATAATTTACTTTCCTAACGGCGCGCCTCAAGCTAATGTACACAGCACTGTTAATGACGGCGGAAATCACGAGGTTAGAGGTAGTAATACGTTCACATACCCGGGACACATATTCACAGGGTGGAATACGGATCGTGACGGAAACGGTACGGCTTACGCGGAGGGCGATATAATCGAGAACGTCACCGCCGATATGATTGACGAGGAGCGCGGCGCTATATACCTTTACGCGCAATGGGAGGAAATTCAACTAACCCACACAATCACTTTCAACGCGAACGGCGGCACGGGAAACATGGCGAGCGTGACCGTTGCGGACGGCGCGGACTATGTCCTTCCCCTGACGGCTGGCTTTACGCCCCCAACGGGAAAATATTTCGGCGGCTGGGCGAGACGAATTGAGCCGACGGTTGATATAATAACAACGCCGACTATAAAAGTCACGGGAGATATAACGCTTTACGCTTACTGGAAAGACGAAGATATTGCGCCGCGCACAATCACGTTCAACGCAAACGGCGGAACGGGAGAAATGGACGAAATCACGGTACGCGCCGTGTCCGAGACGTTACCCGCCAACGGTTTTACTCCCCCGGAGGACAACATGATGTTCGTCGGTTGGGGAACAACAGGGAATGATAAAGTTGTCATGCTCCCCGGCGTGACTATGCAAATACCTGTAACCGGAATAACTCTGTACGCGATATGGGCGGAGATTGTGACGGTTACGTTCGACAAAAACGGCGGCGATGGAGAAATGGAAGACGCGCAAGCGCCCAAGGGATTCAGTTATACTCCTCCAGTTTCTTCGTTTACTCCGCCGGAGGGATTGGAATTTAAAGGCTGGGCAACGTCTGCTGCCGGCGCGGTCGCAGCTTCGTTTACTTTTACTGAAGACGCTACTCTGTACGCAATCTGGGGTGAGCCGGTAAAACCCTCCGGCGGCATAGACTACTCCGCCGAAGACGTAATAGTACCGGGAGTGGGAGAGGGGTCTGTCGAGGGCTTCGCGATTAACCTGACGCAAGAGACAATCAAGATTGCGGACGGTTACACAGTCGCCGCGTTCAGTATAGACGGCGGCGCAAAATGGAAAGCGGCAAAGGCGGACACGTTCAGCGCCGCGAAATTTAACAAACTCCTGAATAAAGATTTGACGCTGCACTTGTCAAATAAACCCATAGATAAATCATCGAAAAAACCTGCCGAAGACGCTGATATTATAACTTTCGCGAAAATAAACAAGCGCCCGAAGATTGATAAACTCGTCGTCAATTATCTCATAGGCGCGGACGTTTCGGGCGTGACGACCGGAGAATGGGTTTTGTCCGCGAAAGGCGGTACGGCTTCGGTTAAGGCAACTATCGAAGTCGGGGTTGCGAACGGCAAAACCGTCGACGACAAAGGCTGGGGCAGATTCGCCGGCGCGGACGGTACTGCGAACGGCATAAGCATAATGCCTTTGACAGGCGCGAAACCTGCGAAGACGGTATATTTTATCAGAACCGCGCCGAAACCCGCGGAGACTGCCGGCGGCGAGTTTACCGCGGCGAGCAAGTCGAAAAAAATAAACGTTCTGGGAGAACAGAAAGCGCCGAATTATAAAGTAAGCAAAGGCGAAATAAAATACAAGGCGAACACGATTATTCATTGCGTGAAGTGTCCGACAGGAGAAAAACCGGCGGAATTGATGACTGCAAAAGGCGAATGGAAAGAACCGGGCGAAGAAATACTGTTCTGGATGGCGGCGACTGCGAAAAAGCCCGCGTCGGCGAAGCAGAACCTGACTCTGGATGCGCCCGCGGCTCCGGCGGACGAAGCGGACGAATAGAGTTAGATTGTTATTTATATATAAAACATATTTAAAAATTATGGAGGAATTTATCATGGCAAAAAATTTATTAAGGAGAATAACGAGCGTTATTCTAACCCTCGCGCTCATGTTCGCGATTTTGCCCGCGGTGACGCTGCCGTCGTTGGCGGCCTACAACGATGCAGACGGAGCCGTTCTGAGCGACGGCTGGTTATCACATCAAAGCAATAGCGCTACAAGGAGCAAGGGTACTGCAAATGAGCTCCGGCTGCGGTTTGTAACGAACGAAGCAAACACCAATATATATTCGTTTGTCTTTATCAAGAAATCATGGCAGGTTGTTGCGGATTCTTGGAGAATTGATAATCTGCCGGGAGTTACTGTCGAAGATTCTCTGATTGTCTTATCGGGAGACTTCATCAACAGCCTTGACCTTAGAGGTCCGGGCGTGCACACTAACCCCGCAGACGGCGGATTCGTTACGGAAGATTATCACATCATGGTCGGAACTACTGCCGCAGGTTTAAGGTCTACCGCATTTGACTTACGGCTCAACCCAATCGGCGCGACCGTTACGTATGACCGCAACGGCGCGGCGGGTACTGATATCGCCGCGAAAGGCTGGGCGCAGGGCGAACTGCTTCCGCTCCCCGACGGCGACGGATTTACCCCGCCCGAGGGAAAAGAGTTTAAAGGCTGGGGCAGAAGCGCGACCGGAGTCGTCGCAGACGGCAGAAACACCGAGGCGTATATAGTTCCCGACCCGTTCAGGGTTACCGGAAACGTGACGCTGTTCGCGATTTGGGGAGACCCCGGCGAAGAATTTGACACAGACCCCCGTTTGGGTAAAGAACCAAAAGATATTACGGTTACTTATAACTCAAACAGCGCGAACGGCGGAGTTAACGCCGCTGACATAACAAATACCCGCGTCGTTGACGCTCAGGCGGAGGACGAAACCAAGAGAAAGACTTCGTTTACCGCCATAGAAAATACTTTCAACGCGCAGAAAGACAAAGAGTTTTCGCATTGGAGCTCTTCTGCGACTGACGACAGCGGCGCATTGACGTTCGACCCCGGCGACGAAATCGCGGACAGAACCGAAAGCCTTACGCTTTACGCAATTTGGGCGCAAAGCAAATACACGACGGCATCTATAACCTACAATCTCAACGGCGGCACGGGCTTCACCTATCGCGACACAAGAGCGTATGAAAAGATAGACGGCGAAAAAGAATCCGTTGTGTTCGATATTATAGCGTTGCCCGATGATGTTTCGCCGCCGTCGCCGGCTCACACGTTCGCGGGCTGGAGTACGAGCACGAACTATCATAACTGGGATTCGAGTTGGTGGTTTCCCGGCGATACTTGGACACTCACAAATCAAGACGTTACGCTTTACGCAATTTGGAGAACCGAGACACAGGCTCTGGTTACAATCAGAGCGAATCCGATTGGCGGGGGAACAAGCGTAAATAATATCAATCATCACCCTTCCGCTTCGTATATACGTTTAACCAATGAAGAGGGCAAATGGACTGACCTTGGAACAAACCCGTGGTTTCGTGTCGGTCCGGACACCGGAGGGAGTACGGAGCACGCGCTAGCGTATTTCGCCACTACTCCGTGGGGAGACGGCATGATAGGTACGAACAGACGCAACGACGGAGGCGCGAGTAGCGGAACATGGAACAATCATGTATTTACAGAAGACACGACAATCTACGGCATTTACGGGCGTGCCAGCACCGGAACTCCCTCTATAGGAAGAGTGTTCGCTAACGCAGCACCGTTTGAGTTTACCAGAGACTCAAGGAATTATGCTTATTTCAATCCGAAAAAAATCCAATTTGCAGAATACAACGCAGTAGTATCACAGCCGTTGACTGCCCGCAGATGGACTGAAATGTTAGACGAGTATCAGAGTTGGTTAAATCAAGCGGGGCGGGATAATTTCCTGTACTGGGCTGTGGGAGACGGTACCGGCCATCTCAGCGAACCAACTGATGCTCAAAACATCATACCCAATGACGGAAGCCGGAGAATAAGCAATGATTATTTCTTCGTTCATGTGTTGGATATTCACGCGGTCTACTCTATAAATATCAACTTCAAGGACGGCGGCGGCGGCGGAACTATGAATCCCGTTGCTAATATACAGAACAACGCCGGAAATATAGACGACGGCTTCGAGTATACTCTGCCCGCGTCGGCTTTTACCGCTCCGGCGGGCAAAAGATTCGCGGGGTGGTCAACTATAACTTTCGACGGCAAAATTAAAAAACCCGGCGAAAAAATCACGGTTATGCACAGTCTTGAATTAACCGCGATGTGGGAAGACCTCCCGACTGCGATAGCGACGTTTGACGGTAACGGCGGCAGGGGAACGATGGAACCCGTCGAAGTCATGAACGGAGAGTTTACTTATCCCGAGTGCGGCTTCACTCCTCCGTCAACTACCGCGGCGTTCGTGGGCTGGGCCGAATCTGCCGACGGAAGAACCGGCCGCGTTGACTTTATGCCCCTGTCATGGCTTCCGGATTCGAACTTCTACTCGCGCGTTTCGATTAAATTAGAGGAAAACAAAACGTTCTACGCGATTTGGAGCGAGGGCGGAGGAGGCGGCGGCGGTTCGAACGTCGACGTAATCATGCCGAGCGTAGAGAAACCCGAGGAAATCTTTATCAATTTAACCCAGGAAACTATAACTTTAAGCGCGGGCTATAAAATCTTGTCATACAGCGTCGACGGCGGAACTAAATGGAAAGCTCTCGGAAATAAAGAGTTCGACCAGAAACTTCTCGCAAAGCTTCTCGGCAATAAAAAAGGCACGACGCTGTGGATTGCCAATAAAGCGTTAGACAAAGAAAAAGGCGCGAACAAAGGCAAGCCCGTAATAGCTGACGACACGAGTATTATCAAGTTCCCCAAAGTAAACGGGCGCGCGGCTCTGCCGAAACTCGCGGTGAATTACGCTCTGGCAGGGCTTGAAAAGGCTGCCCCGACAGAAGACGGCGGCGACTTGAATCTTGGAAAATGGACAATAGCCAACGTGACGAATAAAGCTACCCCGACAGCCGCGGGTGATTTAGTGGCGATTAAACCCGCCGGTTCGAAACCGACAGACGCTGAACTTGTTACGTTTGCTTCGTTCGGACATCAGCCTATAGTAACCGATAAAGCGGCGGCTAAAGCGAACACATGGTTCGTTAAAGTAAACGCAAGCAAAGTCAGCGACACCGAATATGTCGCGCCGAGCAAGACGAAAAAATTCGCGGCAAAACCCGCGGCTAACGCGCCCAAGGCAGAGGATAAAAAAGGCGTCCTGAAACTCAAGGCGGGTACGGCGTACACAGTCGACGGCGGCGACGTGACAACGCTGGCGGCAAAGGCGGACATTGAGGTAACGAAAGGCGCAAAATATATGTACTGGACTGTGGGAACGGACAAAAAACCTCCGTCGCAGCCGAAAATATTCACAGCGAAGTAATAAAATAATAAAGCAATAAGGCAAAATGAAGAGAAAAATGCAAATTTTTCTCTTCATTTTTAAAATTATGTTGTATTTTATATGAATATGTGATAGAATATATAAAATAAATAAGAAGGAGTTGATATTTTTTATGGAAAAAACATCCCCGAAAAAAGCGTATATCCCGCCCAAAAACCCGGTAATCAAGACGATTTTTACAGCCGACCCCGAAGCGAAAGTCTGGGAATCAGAACCCGATAAGCTCTATCTCTATCCCTCAAGAGACAGATACCCGTCCGCGGGCTGCGACCATATGGACCAGTATCATGTGTTTTCAACGATAAACATGGTCGATTTCGTCGACGAAGGCGAAATACTCCGCAGAAGCGATTTGCCGTGGACTGAAGTAACGGATATTCACCCGGAAACCGGTTCTGAACTGACGTTTATGTGGGCTCCCGACGCCGCGTATAAAAACGGCTACTATTATTACTACTGGCCGACCCCGAGATTCGCCCGTCATCACAAAAAAGACGCGCCGAAAGATTACCCGAGCTGGAATAACACGTGGGAAACGGGAGTCGTAAGAAGCCGCTTCCCTCATAAGGATTTTGAGCAGATATCAGAACAGGACGCTTATCCCGGGTTCAAAGGCTATATCGAAGGCATAGGCTACGCCGGAATCGACGCGAGCGTAAGGGTTTACGACGGTCAGGCGTATATTTATCTTGGCGGAGGCGGCAATTATTATCAGGGTAAGCTTAAAGACAACATGGTCGAAACAGACGGGGAACTGACAAAACTGACTGAAAATAAGAACGGCGTTCCCGCAGGGGGAATCTCCCACGCTCTGCCCGATTATCACGAAGGCCCGTCTGTATTCAGACGTAAAAACGATTCCGGCGAGATGATTTATTATCTGATATTCCCCGGTTACGAACACCCCCCGCGCGAGAATATGCTCTACGGCGACAGCTTCAGATATGCGACGGGTTCGACTCCCCTGGGCAATTTACTGCCCGAACCCGTAACCGAGGAAACCGACAGGGGAACGCAGACAAGATATCATGAGTGGGATTACAAAGGCTCGTTTTTTGACCCCACGGGCTGCGACACTTCGCACGGCTCTGTCGTCGAATTTAGAAACAAATATTATTTTGTCTATCACACGCAGGATTTATCCGGACACGGAACGCAAAGGTCGGTCTGTATCGAAGAATTTGAATTTAACCCAGACGGGAGTATTAAGCCTTTTGCAAAAAGCTTAGACGGAGTAAAACAAAACGGCCCTGATTATACGAGACCGCAGGGGACAGTTTATAATATAAGCGGTAAATATATATTGGATAATGTCGACGGCGGCGAAAAAAACAGCCGCGCGACGCTTGTCTTCAATTATTCGACGTCCGACGATTTGCCGAAGCTTGAACTTATTGTAAACGGTCTAAACTATTCTTATATTAATTTTATCAAAACGGGCGGGGAAGAGTTCTTCGCCGAAGCCGAATTTACCGTTAAAGCTCTTAATCCGGGGAAAAATAACAGAATCGAACTTAGACAAGGCGTTGCGGAAAATACCGGAAAGATTATATTAAACAGCATAGAAGTAATTCTTCTTGATTAATAATTAGCCGCGGCGAGCTGAAAATAACTCTGCGGGTGACTGCACACCGCGCATATTTTCGGCGAGTCCGTTCCCTCGTGGCGATGGCCGCAGTTCGCGCACTGCCAGATTTGGGGAAGGTCTTTTCTGAAAACTTTATTTTCTTCGATGTTTTTCAAAAGGGCGAGATAACGCGCCTCGTGTTCTTTTTCTATTTTCCCCACGGCCTCAAATAAAAACGCGATTCTCTCGAAGCCCTCTTCAAGGGCTTCTTTCGCCATTCTCGCGTACATATCCGTCCACTCTTCATGTTCACCGGCGGCGGCCGCCTTTAAATTTTCCGGTGTTCCCGGAACAGACCCGCCGTTAAGCAGTTTAAACCAGATTTTTGCGTGTTCTTTTTCGTTTTCGGCCGTTTCGAGAAAAAACGCCGCGATTTGCTCATAACCGTCGTTTTTTGCCTTTGAGGCAAAATAAGTATATTTGTTTCTCGCCTGCGATTCTCCCGCGAAAGCTTCCATAAGATTAGCCTCTGTTTTTGTGCCCGATAAATTCAAATTCTGCATAATATAACCCCTTTTATTTAATTATTATTTATATTTTCTATGTGTTTTTTGATTGCGGCGAAGCTTTCGGCGCTCATTGCGTGTTCCATACGGCACGCGTCGTTAGCCGCGGTTTTCTCGTCCACGCCCAAATAGACGAGCCAGTCCGAAATAATCGTATGCCTTTCGTACATCGCTTCGGCTATTTCCCGTCCTCCGGGCGTAAGTTTTATATAACCCGCCGAATCTGTTTTAATATAGCCTTTACCTCGCAGATTTTTCATCGCGGCGCTTATACTCGGTCTGCTGTAACCGAGTTCGTTTGCGATATCGACCGAACGCGCGCCGCCGCCCTGACGTTCCAGTATAAAAATAGTTTCCAGATAAGTTTCTTCGGATTCATACGTTTTCAAGATTACCCGTCTCCAGCCGCGCATAATTAATTTACTCTCAACTCCCGGGATACTGCATATATTATATCAAAATCTTTTATATTTGTCAAGACGCGGCTTGCGGGAATTTACGGCGTTCGCCCAAATAAAAAAATATTTTTGAGAATTTAACAATTTACGTCTTGTTATTTTTCGCTTAATCGTGTATAATTACTGAAACGGAATAAGAGGAGTTTATAAAAATTATGGATAATAAAACCCGCGGTATGACAATAACTTACAATGTTGGCGCCGGTTTATATATCAATATTACCAACCGCTGCTCTAACGATTGCGCGTTCTGCATACGCCTGTCCGCCGAT
This sequence comes from Oscillospiraceae bacterium, assembly GCA_009777355.1. Classification (GTDB taxonomy): domain Bacteria; phylum Bacillota; class Clostridia; order Oscillospirales; family WRJC01; genus WRJC01. The sequence continues at coordinate 13,605 of WRMA01000039.1, forward strand.
TCTGTCGGCGGCGGGGACACTCTCTGGCTTGAGCGCGAACCGAGCCGCGAGGAAATACTGAACGATATAAAAAGCCGTAATCTTGCGGATTACGGCGAGCTTGTGTTCTGCGGTTACGGCGAACCGACCGAGCGGCTCGACGATTTGCTCTGGCTCTGCGGTCAGTTAAAACAAACGGACTGCCCGCCTATCCGGCTGAACACGAACGGACACGCGAGCCTTATTGCGGGATACGACGTTGCGCATAGGTTCGCGGGGCTGGTAGATAAAATAAACGTGTCGCTTAATGCGGCGGATGATTTTGAATATTATGAACTGTGCCGGCCGGCTTTCGGAATTGAATCGTATCGGGGAATGTTGGATTTCGCCGTCAAAGTCCGGGGATTCGTTCCCGAAGTTTGGTTCTCCGTCGTAAACGGAACGACCGACGCAGAAGCGTGCCGCAAGGTCGCGGAGGATTTGGGGCTGACGCTGCGGGTAAGATAACGGAACGGCAAACAGCCGTTCCTGAAATCCAATAAAAATTTTGATTTAATTATCTCTGCATATTTTTGAGCCGTCTGTTTCTGATTTTGAGATATAGTCCCGGCGTTTTGTTTATAAGCAGACTCCGCATAGATTTATATATATTTTTCTTCCTGTCCGACCACCAAACTAAAAATTTTCTCGGGGTCAGCGGACCGGTGAACACAAAATCATAGTATTTTTCAAGAGGTTTGCCGATAAACTTCGGCAGTTTTTCGCATCTCCTGTATCTTTTTATATATTTCATGAAATAATTCGCCGCGTATAATACTTCATGTTCTTTAAAATTATCCTGTTTTAACGGTACTCGGCAGTCCGCGGGGATAATATCCGGCAAGAACCCCGCCTCTTTCGCTATGTCGCGCAAAACGGTCATCGGGTAAGGATAAAATATATTCGGGATTATTTTGTCGGGATTTAATTTTACGTTTAATTTTATGGTTTTCAAAGCCTTCGAAAGATTTTCGTGCGGCAAGCCTATTATATTATACGTAAGCGTCGTTATGCCGTATTTATGAAACCAATTAAAAGCGTTAATCATCTGTTCGTCGGTCATCATGCGTTTCAAATATTTCGTTCTGATTTCATAATCGCCGGACTCAACTCCCACGTCTATCAGATAACACCCGGCTTCTTTCATTTTTCTCACTGTTTCTTCAGTTAGTAAATCAAGCCTCAAATTACACGTAAACGGCTTGTTTATTTTATTTTTATAGAGCTCTATAAAACTGTCGAACCAATCGGGATAAGAATTAAAAATAGAATCCCGAAAGCTTATATATTCAATTCCGGGATATAATTCAAGAAGGGTTTCGAGATATTTTAGGGCGTTTTCCGCGCTTCTGAATCTCGTGTATTTTTTCTTATTTGGATAGACGTTTCTGAACTGCGAATTTCCGCAGTAAGTACAGGAGAATAGACAGCCGCGGCTCATCATGACAATCGCCGTTTTTATTTTTGCCGCTTCGAGATTTTTATAGTCAAACAGATTAAAATCAGGAATGGGCAGTTTGTCCAAATCTTCAAGCAGGGGCATAATATTATTTTTTTTGACCGAACCGTCGGGCATTTTAAAATACATGCTTAAAATATCCGTGTAATCTTCTCCGGATTTAATTTTATCGCAGAATTCAAGCGTCGGCAGCTCGCCCTCGCCGACCATGACCGCATCGACGCCGTCCGTTTCGAGAACTTCGTCCGGAACAAGCGTCACATGATAGCCGCCGCAGAAAACAAAGCAATCCGGCAGAGCTTCTTTCGTCCATTTTATTAATTTCTTACACGAATTAAAGATAGTCGTCCTAATCGAAAACCCTATAATATCACAGTCAAAATCTTTTATTTTATTTTTAAACTCATGTTCGGAGTAGTCATAGAGAAGATGAAACAGAACGCAGTCGTGCCCGCCGGATTTTACGGACGCCGAAATAGAGGCGAGACCTTCGCTGTAGTTTCCGCCGTACGATTTATTATATGCGTCGCCCTCTGTGTAGTCGGGGTAGACGAGCAAAAGTTTTACCGGGGTGTTTTGTTGTTGTGTGATTTGGGTTATCAAATAAACTCTCCTTATTTTTTTATCACGATACTATCAGACATTCTGTCGCTAATTTTCTTGCTTCTGATTTTGACAACTTCCGTTCGTGTTCTGATTTATGTATTTCGGAGTGGTAAATATTGTCTTCAGTAGGTTCATATTTTAAACATAGCCCTAAACTTCTGCAAAACTCAACGCTTACTTCAGCGATTGCTTTAAACCTATTTACCCTCTCGCTTGTTTTCAACTGGTCAAGAGATTCATCATAACATCTTTTATTTTCGTCCGTTCGGTTTACAGATAAGCCTCTGGGGTCTTTGAAAGCCGCCGAAGTCGGTCGATTTAATTCATCGTCCCAAAAATTGGGTATGTTAGGAACACCTCTTAATAAAGTTTCGCTGTTATAAAATTTGTTAGTAAACTTCATAATAATTTATCCTTCCATTATTTTTTTCACTATTTCAAGATTATCTCTGTACAATTTTTCTTCGGGATCAAGTTCTATCGCTTTTGTGAGATCTGCTATTGCTTCTTCGTATCTGCCTAAATTATGGTAAGTATTGCTGCGATTATTATATGCCCATGCATAATTAGGGTCAAGAGCTATTGCTTTATTATAGTCCTTTATTGCTTCTTCATATTTGCCTAAATTATCGTAACTAACGCCGCGATTATAATACACCCATGCATAATTAGGGTCAAGAGCTATTGCTTTATTATAGTCCTTTATTACTTCTTCGTATTTGCCTAAATTACCGTAACTAAAGCCGCGATTACTATATGCCCACGCAAAATTAGGGTCAAGTTCTATCGCTTTATCACAGTCCTTTATTGCTTCTTTGTATTCGCCTAACTCTGCGTAACTACTACCGCGATTATAATACGCCCATGTATAATTAGGGTCAAGAGCTATTGCCTTTGTGTATTCTTCTATAGATTCAATATATTTCTTTTGGTTTCTGTATTTATTCCCGAGATTTTTATGATGCACAGCGTCGCTGTCGCTGTGAAATTCATTCACAGTTTTATTTAAATCTTCTAAAACTAAATACGTT